>CAYTLU010000365.1:0-2030 GCA_964438665.1 uncultured Bacteroides sp. | reverse complement strand
GTGCATCCGCCCCACAGGTTGCACCGGAAGTCCCATATATTTAGAAATTGATTTTACGGCGTTAGCGTTTGACTTATTGTAATCGATAATATACGTTGCAATGTATTTCCCTTCGGGATTGTCGGTCTCTGCGGTTAGAGAAAGGTAGTCGTCAGCGGTCAGGAGCATTGTCGGGTCGAGCAGGTGTTGTGCCGGTACACCAAGATATTTTTGACATAGTTCTACGCCACTCGATTCTCTGACCGAGATAGCTTTCATGCGATGTGCCAAAGGTTTCAGCCGCGACGTCATTTCAGGACTGAGTTCCCCTCGGTCAATGCCGAATGAAGCTGCGTATGCTATCTTGCGACAATCGTCGTCAACAAAATCGAGGAAACAGTTCTCGAGATAGGGTGAACACCATGGACGCCACACCTGGTCACTGCCTACTATCCACGCATCGGCAGGATAGCGTTCAGCTACTTGTCGGGTAAAAGGCGGAGTGCAGTCGACCTTGTTAATATGCCGGGCTATAAATTCCCGCTGCGGAAAAGACAACTCACGCTCTTTGCATGACCACTTGTAGGGGCTGAGAAAAGGTGAATTGTATTCGCCTCTGAGTTTGTTAATGAGGTTAATGAGTGTTTTCAAGGCATCTTTCCATACCACTTTTCCACTTGGTTTTCTTGTCGGCATATTGACTGTCAACGGTTCGTGCCCCATACGACGCAACACCGTCTGCAAGGCGTAATTCTGCAATATTCCGCCGTAATTAGTGAATAGCGGCTGTGTCAGGATGTTTATTCTCATCAGGATAGCTTGTTATATATTGCAGTCATCATGCGGCCTCCGAAATATGAAACTATAACCATGACTGCAATCATCAGTATCTTGGGCTGTATCCACATTACCAGCGGCGCAAAGACTACGGCAGTGTAGCTTGTGGCAAACAATGCGTGGAGAAACCACATATTCATTGACTCCTTGCCCACTGCAATGAGTACGTTATGTAACCATTGCCATTTGATGATGTTAAACAAGGCAACCGTTGCTCCACAGAAAACCGGAACTAAGACAAAGTCGAGTAAAGTGATATGAGGCAGCGCGCGAACGGCAAAGACTGACACCATGATGGCCATCAACAGTATGGCCGTCTTTAAGTCCCTCTTGATTAACAGGCCCGTAATACCCCCCCCCTCAGCCAGAAAGAAGCCTGCGAACATTACCGGTGAGCAGAAGAAACAGTCATGGATTGCCTGAATGTATATGTTGCCTGACCAATCGGGAATCCGATGGATCGCAAATACAGCCCCAAAGCACAGCATGATTAAGCCGCAACAAGCCGGCAGTTTAAACCGGCTAATCAGACGTGAAGCCGGTATCATCACTACCATTGCATAAATGTAGAAATAGATATACCAGCTGTACCAATTCAGTTGGCTGTCAAGGCCAAAAAGCTCCGGTAACACATTGCCAAGAGTAGGCTTAAAACCTCCGGCGAGAATTGCGGTCGGGAGGCAAATGCTGAGAAGTATCAACCAGAAATGCGAAAGTAAATGCCAACTGCGTAGGATGCCGTGCTTTAGATTCTTCTCCTTTGCGAAAGCATAACCATAACCGACAAGGAAAGTGAAAATGGGCACACAGATTTTGAACTCGGGGAGAGTGTCGTTGTGAAGTGCTATCATAAATATGATGGCAATTCCACGAAGAATCTGCGATTTATTTGGCCCGAAATCTATATTTACAGGTTGCATTATAAATATCTGAATGCGAATAGTGCAAGTTTTGGATTGATATTGTATAATATTGCCCCAAGAAAGTGTTTGAGGCTGCGAGTCTTTAACGGTAGGTGTGGATATATGGCTTTTACTACATCTTTAACCTGAGTAGCCTCGTCAGTAGTAAGGTTTTTGGCTCCCTGATACAAGGCGGTAATTGAATGTTCAATTGAGCGGCATTCTACTATATCCTTAGCATCTTCTGAAAATAGAATTGAAAGACGGGCTTCATGTCCGGAAACGACAGCCAAGGAGATTACTTTAGGTAAC
>CAYTLU010000364.1:0-2097 GCA_964438665.1 uncultured Bacteroides sp. | reverse complement strand
AAAACTTTGCGACCGTTGAGAATATAGAACCTCGTAGATTCTAACGATGTCGCAAGATATACAATTCATATTATACCATCTCTCGGATGAAGATGGGAAGGTGCAGGTAATCATCAGAGATGAAACGCTTTGGTGTACGCAGAAGGCTATGGCGCAGCTTTTCGGCATTGATAAATCCGGCATTAGTCGCCACATAGCCAATATCTTCAAGGAAGAAGAATTACAGCAAGACACGACAGTTGCAATTTTTGCAACTGTCGTAAATCGAGGCATAAGAGGTGAGGTCGAAGAGTTGGTCGATTTCTATAATCTTGATGCCATTCCAAACATGCCATTATTGCTGCCCGAAAAAAGCCAGAAACGGCAATATCGTGTGGATCGGCTGCTGATTTCCGGCGGCGAGTCTGTTTTTCCCAAGCCCCTCTGTCAAGAAGTGGCGGTCGAGGCGTTTGCGCTTTTTAGAGACTTTTGATTATTAGGGAGTTGGCTTTGTCAACAACGGAGGCTTCGATTGATGATAGATAGATTTGCGTGGTGGCCTCGGAGTCATGCCCCATCCCCTCGCTGATCACGCTTATGGGTATTCCTTTCGTTCTGGCGGCGGACGCCCAGCTGTGGCGGGCAACGTAGAGCGTCAGGGGAATGTTGACACCAATTTTCTTGGCTATCTTTTTCAGGTTGTGGTTGATGCTGTAGCCGGCGTTGCGATAGGTGCAACGCTCGTTTGAACCGGGATTCTTTATGATTGGCAGGAGGTAGCCGGAGGTGTTTTCAGGATATTTGTCGAGAATGAGCTGCATCTCTTTTGTCCATTCAATTGTGAGCTGTTGCCCGGTCTTGCGGCGGCGGTAGTTGACGTAGCCGTTTGCAAGGTCGGTCTTGCGCAGATAGGCCATATCGACAAAACTCATGCCCCTGAGCATGAAACTCATCATGAACATGTTGCGTGCATAATCCAACGATGGGGTCAGTGATAGGTCCAACGCCTTGATTTTTCTGATTATCGGAAGCGGCAAGGCTCTTTTGACGGTTTTGTCAACTCCGGTATATACATGGCGGAACGGATTGCGATTCTCAATGATTTCATCCTCGACCGCCCGGTTGTAAACCGCCCGGAGAATTCTCGTGTAGAAGGAAATGGTGTTGGGAACCACACCCCGGCTCTGTTGCCACGCCTCATACGCTTCCATGATCTGGGATGTAAGGCAGTCGAGCATGATGTCTCCATCCTTGCGATTATCGTCTTTGGACGGTTGGCTTGCCAGGAAATGCTTGAAACTGTTGAGCGCGGCTGTGTAGGTCTCCGATGTGCGCACTTTCCCATTCTGTTTGAGCTTGATGATGATGCTCTCCATGAAGTTGAACAGCGAATATTCGTTTGCGTAGCGGTTGAACTCATCAATGACATCATCGGCGGTGTAAACCAAGCCGTCAGCATCTAATTTCCGGGATATTTTTGTCAACCGTTCCACATCCCAGCGTATGCGCTCTCTTATCGAGAGGATATATGGCTTGCGGTCACTCTTTTGAGTTGACGTCACCATTGAACGCCGCTCATTCCATTCGGATGAAAACACATGGTAATCAGTGAGAAGCTGCCGTATTTTTCTCTCGTGGATAATCTGGTAATAGATTGTGCCCTCGCGGTCTGCGACGGTCGAAGGGCGGAATTTTACTTTTATTGTTGCCATATTGTCAATGTTTAAATGAAGGATGTTAAGATAAGGTAACAATAATCAAATCCGTCATCCGCCGTCTGAAAAATTAAACAATAACATCCGCCGAGGGCGATTCTGGGCGGTGTTGCAGAACTTATGTAATGAAAGCTGTTGAGAATTGAATATATCTGGGGGGATGATTAATTCCGATTGATTTTCAACAGCAATAATACACAATGTGTTTGTGATGGTTGCTGATAAAATAGGTGATAGTTGTTTACAGACTGTTATTTGTCGATGTCTCTTATGGATTTGAATGTGAAGTTGTGTTGTTTATTATTTTGCTGCCCCGCATTAATCAACTGATGTATAGCGGCATATATTTGTTTGTGCGTTTTTGGAATATTGCTTGACGTGTTGAAAATCAGACATTCAGGTA
>CAYTLU010000363.1:0-8225 GCA_964438665.1 uncultured Bacteroides sp. | reverse complement strand
AAAAATGAGGAGGCCAATTGAAGGAGGTACCTGGTACACCTCTGGCCTGCATCCTCATACACACATGTGCACATACACAAAGAATGCACACACACACACACACACACACACACACACGCACACACGACTTACTCTTTTTTTCTTTTAAGATGTATTTATTTATTTTGTATTCAGTGTTCTGCCTGCACATATGCCTTTAGGCCAGAAGAGGGAATCAGATCTCACTACAGATGGCTGTGAGCCACCATGTGGTTGCTGGGAATTGAACTCGGGACCTTTTGAAGGACAGTCATGCCCTTAACCTCTGAGCCATCTCTCCAGCCCATGATTTACTCATATACCTAGCAATTCTGCTTTTTAAGAATTGTTCTCAGTCTTGAACCTACACATGGAGGTACTTACTGAAAAGTACATTATAGCATTAATTTTAAAGCTATAAAAGTCAACGTAAATAGCTAGAAGTCAAGAGATTTTATTCATTATTATTACTGCATTATTATTATTATTATTTATTATGTTTTTTCGCGAACCACGACATCTGCGACTTCGCTGCTGACGGTCAACGAGTCGATATCTTCTCCTCGCGCCGATTCGACAAAGATATCACGCATTTCAAAATCCGGTTTTCCCTCTTGTGTCAGCAGAATGTGTTCCACAGAAAGAGAGCCGGCCACATCATCAACCGATGTGCCGTAAAAAGACCCGTCGGCAGTCAGTGAAAGAAGTCCGGCCGGGGCGCGGTCAATCCCGAGCATAGAGAGATTGACATTGCGTATGTCGGATGTGAAATCAAGGCTCTTTTCAGAGCGCGTAAACTTGGCGCGCACATCGGCATTGGCATAAAGCATCTGATTGTCAACAAATATCTGCCCCTCATAGTCGCTACCTTTTTTATATAAGGACACCGTCAAATCGGAAAAATCCTGTCCGTTGAATGTCGCGGAATGAATATCCACATCAGCCGTACCGTCCGGTATCCCCTTGCCTACGGACACGTCAGCCGTAATATCGCCATCAAGCGAGGTCAGGCCGGAAAGGGGATTCTTGACTCCGGCAAAAACGCGGCTGCCATCAAACCGATTGACCGACAACCGGCCTTTCACCTTTACAGGCAATCCGCCGGAAGTTGCCGGGCGGGAAAAATCGGCATCAAGATTCAGGTCAACTCCCGATGCGGTCAAAGAAGACCTGACATTACCCGATCGGCTGTCGGCCGATACGGCAGCCGACATGGCGACTTTGCCCATATTCCGCAGAATGCGCTCTGTGGCGGCATCAATGTGGGCAAACCGCAATGCCGCATCCAATGTCCGCGGCATGTTCAGGTCGGCCTCTACATGCGGAAGATCTATCGAGACACCTTCCGGAGTGCCAATCCCGCTTATGCGTCCATCTGCCGAGATCCTCACATCCTGTCCGGAGGTCAGCTCCAGGGTCTGCAAACGGATGTCGGGAAGCGATCCCACAGCATGAACATCGATGTCCATTCTCATATCCAGTCCTTCAAGTTGCGGGACAAACGCCACGAGGTCAGACGAAGCGATATAGCTGCCGGGCTTGAAAGCCAGGTCGAAATGGCTGTGTCGCAACTGCTCCCCGAGGTTGGAGAGTCCATTGAGACGGAATGTCTGATCGCTGAGAAGAAGCCGCGAATGCGGCATGGCAATCTCCACGGATTTTGCCGACAATTCTTCGGACGACACATGAAACATGCCGGAGAGCGAATGGACCGACAATCCGGAGCGCTCATTGAATGCCAAACGGCGGAGATCTATACGGAAATCGTCATTTTTGATCCTAGGGAACTGCACATCAGCGCGCAGACCGGTAACAGATATGTGGTTAGGGTCGAAGCCTGACGGTCTTGACGGTTCTGAAAGCACATCATAGGCGATGGAAGATGTGCGCAAGACCACGGTGTTGATCCGTAAATCAAACTTCGTAGGCGGTTTTGTCTTGTCTTTCGGCGATACGGCATCAATGATCGGCTGAATATTGAGCGGCGCACCGACAGAATCGCGATAGATGCGGAGTTTCAAACCGATAATCTCGGTGTAATCAACCACAATACGCCCATGTGCCAGATACTCCCAAAGATTTACACCGGCGCCAAGACGAGATGCTTTCATGGCCGACTTCCCATTGAGATCCCTGACATCCACCCCATATAGTGCCACGTTATTGAATGGAGAGATCGAAAGCCGCTCCACCGATACCGGCACAGCAAGCCACGCCGACAGCTCTTTTTCAGCCGTTCGGCATATATAACGCTGAACCGCAGGCAGCGAAAGCCCGACATAGAGCGTGGCAGGGATAACGAACAGCAGAACTATCAGAGTGACAGCCAGCGCGCGCAATATTTTGTAGAACCGCTTCATCGGCACATTACATAAAGCATGCGAATTTACAAATTTTTCCTTAATTTGGATCTACATCGTAGTAAACAATCGCTGACTTCGCCGCCTGCATCCCGGAAGAGCGCATTTCAATCAAAGTGTTGCGCAAAATCTCCTTTACTTTTTTCATCGAGGCTTCAATCTCCACTTTCAGCATGACCTTACGGATGAACAGCGACTGGACGCGGCCAACCGACGGCTCTTCCGGCCCGAAAACACGGTTGCCGAACAGTTGATGAAGGCGACGCGTATAGGCCACCGACAACTCATCGACCGCATGCCGTTCGCGGTGTTTCAGATATATATTGATGACGCGCGTGAACGGCGGATAATTAAATTTCCGACGTTCGGCAAGCTCCTCCCGGTAGAATCCCTGATAGTCATGAGCCATGACATAGGCATACACAGGATGGTCGGGAGTGCGCGTCTGAATGGCGACAATGCCCCGCGTGTCACGCCGCCCTGCCCTGCCTGCCACTTGCGACATCATATTAAACGCCCTCTCCGATGCCCGGAAATCAGGGTGATTGACAAGAGCATCGGCGTTGACAATGGCAACCGCACTTACATTGCCGAAGTCGAGACCTTTGGTAACCATCTGAGTTCCCACCAGAATCTGCGCCTTGCCTTGTGAAAAATCATTAATAATGTTTTCGTAACCGTCTTTATTGCGGGTTGTGTCAAGATCCATGCGCAGTATGGAAGCCTCTCCGGAAAACACTTTGGCCACCTCATCCTCCATCCGCTCAGTTCCATATCCAAAAATCTCCATTGCCGGTTCGCGGCATGCCGGACAGACCACCGGCAACGGATAAATCGCACCGCAATAGTGGCAGACCAGCTTGTCTATGCCTTTATGATAGGTCAGCGAAACATCGCAATGCTCGCATTTGGGAGTGTATGCACACATTTTGCACGTTGCCACCGGCGCATACCCCCTGCGGTTAAGAAACACTATCGACTGGCGGCCATCCTTGACGGCATCCTTTATGAGCGAAACCGTGCGCGGAGCAAGCGGGCCGTTCATGACTCCTTGCCGCCGCGCCTTGTTGGCATCGACCAGCTCTATGGCCGGAAGCTCAACGCCGGAATACCGCTGGGTCAACGATACCAGACCATACCGGCCTGTTTCGGCTTTATAATAAGTGTCGATAGCCGGAGTTGCGCTTCCCAGCAATGTTTTCGCACCATGCATCCTCGCAAGCACCATAGCCGTGTCGCGGCCGTTGTAGCGAGGAGCGGGGTCTTGCTGCTTATAGCTCGACTCGTGTTCCTCATCGACAATAACAAGCCCCAACTGGGCAAACGGCAGGAAAATCGCGGAACGTGCGCCGATCACCACCATCGGATCATGGCCTGAAAGTATCTTTTTATAGATATCTACACGCTCGTTGTCGGAAAACTTTGAATGGTAAATGACCACCTTGTCACCAAACACACGCTGCAAACGCTTGGTCAGCTGCGTTGTCAATGCAATTTCAGGGACAAGAAACAACGCTTGCTTTCCCTGACGCAGCACAAAGTCAATCAAATGAATATAGATTTCCGTTTTGCCGCTCGACGTCACTCCATGAAGAAGCGTGACATCTTTGTCAAGCCATGAGCGATGGATCTCCTTCAGCGCACAATCCTGCGCTTCGCTCAGCTCGGGCAGCTCGCCGGTCACAAGCCCATTGAACTGAAATCTGTTAATTTCTTTCTTATAAAATTCAAGTATTCCCTTGTCGGCCAATTGTTTCAGCACGATGCGTGGCAAATCTGTGCGCTGAAGCAATTCCTCCTGCGACACCTCTCGCAAAGGCGCGGTGCGCTGCATGAACCCTGACATCTGAATGAGAGCCTGAAGTGCCTGCTGCTGCCTTACCTGACTAGCCATGCCGACCTTGCTGAAAGCTCCGCGCAAAGCTTCACTGTCACCTCGGTCGATCGCAAGGCGGACATAGGTGACATGGCGCGAGGTGTAGCGTTCAACCAGTTTCTCGGATATTATGACAACACCTTTTTCAAGCATCCGCGTGGCTATATGGCTGACATTTGTGAATCCGGTGGATTTCTCTATCTCAGAAATGCGCATGCGGCGGCCCTCATGATCAAGCAGCTGCAAAATGACGGTCTCACGCTCGGTAAGACCGGCCGAATCTTCGCCATCCCATTGCGGATTAACCTCGATAAATGTCTCGCTCTCTACTTTCAAAGCCGCCGGCAAAGCTGCCCTCATGACATCGCCCACGGAACAGAGATAATAGTCCGCCACCCATTCCCACAGCTGCATCTGCGGCCGGCGCAAAATCGGATTCCGGTCAAGGACAGATATGATTTCTTTGACCTCATAGCCGCCTTCCGGGGGAATGTTGGAAAGCGACACGACTATACCGGTGTAGAACTTCCTGACCCCAAAAGGCACGATCACGCGATGTCCGGCACGCACCTCCGCAGCAATGCCGGATGGCACTGCATAGGTGAATGTCGCTGACAAAGGCAGCGGGAGGAGGACTTCAGCGTAAAGCATCGTTATTTTTTCAATTCGGGTGAAATTCCCTTTTCAGTCAGATAGAAATATCGCCACAAAGGTGCCAGCATCAGCGACTGCTTCATTTCATCGGACATCATAAGTTCTAACAATTCATCGCGCGACAGTTCAAGCGGCTCTATCATCTCCGTTGGATCTAGATGCTGCGCCTCTGTCCGGCTTACGCCCTCTGCGAGAAAACAGTAGGTCAGATTATTGGTGGTCGATGGATTGCCGCTTATGACCGCTTGGAGCGTCCAGCGTCCGCCGGTGTATCCGGTTTCTTCTGCCAGCTCGCGCCGGGCGGCGGCTTCAGGTTCTTCACCATCCTCCACAACGCCGGCACATAGCTCCGTACTCATCACGCCAAGACCGTGGCGATACTGACGCACCATCACGAACCGGCCCTCAGCAGTTATGGCTATGACATTGACCCATGCGGGATATTCCAGCACGTAGAATTCAGGATTTATGCGGCCGTCGGGCAACTGCAACTTATCGCGCCGTGCTGTCAGCCACGGACGCCGTATCAGATATTCGCTGGACAGCACTTTCCACTGTCGTGTTTCATTCTCATTCATATCCACAAAAATAATCAAAAATTTTCATTGAAAGATATTGTTATGCGGGCAACCTCATCAAATTTGCGCTTGACATGCCGAATACCCGCAAAAAATGATATATAGATGTAAAAAACGTCGCTACAGCCGGGCTTTTTTGTGACAATCCGGATTTTTAAATTATCTTTGCATCATCAGTCAATATTATACCTTGAAAAAATATGAAATTTGAATCGACTACGGTGGCTTCCGACAAAGGATCCATCACATTAGTTACAATCACGAATGCCGGCGGATCGCAGGTCACGCTTTCGAATCTCGGCGCAGGCATTGTCAGTGTGAAAGTTCCCGACTCGAAAGGCAATCTTGATGATGTGGCTCTTGGATACGCCAATGCCGCCGATTATTTCTACGACGGTCCTTGCGCCGGTAAAGTTCCCGGCCGCTATGCCAACCGTATAGCCGGAGGGCATCTGCGTGTTGACGGCCGAGACTATCAGCTGGCCATCAACAATGGGCCTAATGCGCTCCACGGCGGACCGGAAGGCTTCCAAAACCGCATATGGGATGTGGCTGTTGAGGATGATGCCGTTGTTTTCAGCCGCGTCAGCCCTGACGGAGAAGAGAACTATCCGGGAACGGTGACCGTAAAAGCGCGCTACACATGGAGCGATGACTGCACACTGACACTTCGTCTGACCGCCGAAACCGATGCCGCAACAGTGGTGAACCTCACCAACCATTGCTATTGGAATCTCGAAGGGCACAATGCCGGATCGGTTCTGAACCACAATCTATGGATCAAAGCATCGCGCTATCTGCCGACCGATGAAACCCTTATCCCCACCGGAGAAATGGCGGCTGTCAGCGATACACCAATGGATTTCACCGCGCCTAAAATGATAGGCCGCGATATCAAGGCCGACTTTGCCGCGCTCAACTATGGCAAAGGCTATGACAATTGCTGGGTTGTCGATGATTATAAAAAAGGCGTCCTTCAGCATGTTGCCACTCTCGAATCGCCGCTGTCAGGACGCATTCTGGAGGTGTTGACAACGCAGCCCGCCGCACAAGTCTATACCGGCAACTGGCTTGCAGGATCTCCGCTCAACAAATCCGGCCGCAGCTATGATGACTATGATGGCGTAGCTATCGAATGTCAGGCGATGCCCGACTCGCCCAACCATGCCGACTTCCCATCGACACAGTTATATCCGGGCGATCGCTATGATGAAACCATCGTGTTCCGGTTCAAAACTAAATAACAAACAACATACTACACATATTTCAAGCAATGAAACCAACATTATTTGTACTCGCTGCCGGCATGGGCAGCCGCTACGGAGGCCTAAAACAGCTCGATGGGCTCGGACCTCATGGCGAAACCATCATGGACTATTCGGTTTATGATGCCTTTAAAGCCGGATTCGGCAAAATCGTGTTCGTGATCCGCAAAGATTTTGAAAAGGATTTCCGCGAAAAAATCCTCAGCAAATACGAAGGACATGTGCCGGTGGAAGTCGTGTTCCAGTCAACCGACAAACTGCCGGAGGGCTACACCTGCCCGGCCGACCGCACCAAACCGTGGGGCACAAATCACGCTGTGCTGATGGGCAAAGACGTGATTAAAGAACCGTTTGCTGTTATCAATGCCGATGATTTCTACGGCCGCAACGCGTTTGAAGTGATTGCCAAGGAACTTTCGCGCGAACATGACCGCAAGGGCGACTACTGCATGGTTGGATTCCGCGTTGGCAACACAATGACAGAAAACGGATCTGTTGCACGCGGTGTCTGCTCCACATCCGATGAAGGTCTGCTGACAGGCGTTGTGGAACGCACGGCCATCAGCTACGACAGCGATCATAATATCGTGTTCACCGATGAGAACGGACAAGTGCAGAAACTCGCACCCGAGACTCCCGTGTCGATGAACCTCTGGGGCTTCACTCCCGACTATTTCGATTACAGCGAACGCGAATTCAAAAACTTTCTTGACAAGGACCTCAACACGCCAAAAGCTGAATTCTTCATCCCGCTCTGTATCGATGCCCTGATCAAGAATGGTGAGGCAACAGTAAAAGTTCTGGACACCGATTCAAAATGGTTTGGCGTAACGTATGCCGCCGACCGTCCCGGCGTTGTCGAGAAATTCGCCGAACTCCACGCTTCCGGCCTCTATCCCGAACATCTTTTCAAGTAACAACCAACTCAACTCATACAAGCCATAAGGCGGGTGCTGAATCCAGCATCCGCCTTATGTTTCTCCCCCCCGGCCGCCACGAGTTAAAAGAAGTTAACACTATTATGCCTTCATTAACGTTACACCCGGACTTTCGCCTGATATGATACTTAAAATAAACAGATAGCGGAACAGCAAATTGGAGCAGAGCGTAGCGAATTAACTGTAACAGCGTTCGTTACACTCTGTTCCCTTTTTGTATGGCAGCCACGGAATGCCATTTTGAAGACAAACGGAGCAAGAGTTCAGTTACCAAACCATTACTCCCGTAACGGATGAAAGTTTTTAGCTATATGCTTATTTTTCTGCGTATTGCGTAGATTTGCTTAGTAGTCAATAACTCGCTGTAAACTAATTTTGTATTGTAAATGTATAAACAATTAACCTCGCAGCAAAGGTCGCAAATCTTCGCCTTGCTGCAAAGAAAAACGCAGAGAAAAGAAATCGCCCTGAGAGTAGGGACAGGTAAGTTGCGGTGGCCTTGACCTTTTTATTCTGCCGGTGTAAAAAATCCCGTG
>CAYTLU010000362.1:0-2167 GCA_964438665.1 uncultured Bacteroides sp. | reverse complement strand
TATTGAAAACCCAAAGGAATTCTCCGTTGATGATATTATCCGCTATATCCAACTGGATGAGAAATTTTGTTTAAATAAAGAGGAAAAAGCAGAAAAGCTTCGTATTGAACATACTATGGCAAATTCTATTCAATGTGCTGCTTGCAAGATCGAGGTTGACGGCAGTACACTTTATATAACTGCCCTTTAATGAAAAATCCGCTTCAACTGCCATCGTCTACTATCGTCGATAGACCTTTGCCGAAAGTTCAACTTTACAAAAAGTTTGAGTTGAAGCAGCCGCAACGCGACGCTGTCGATGCCGATATTGCACGTCTCGACTTTCTGAACAGGATCGCACCGCAGACAATGCCCGCCATTGCCGAGGGTACGGAGGTGCAGGCGATATTTGTGGTTGAGGTGGAGTTGAAACGCCCCGACTACGACAAAAAAAATATCGCGCTCGTCGCCAAACTTATCCCGCAACGGATTATCTTTGCATTGCGGTCTGGTCAGAAGGTGCAGTTGGCGGTATATCACACGAAACTGTTTGTCAGCGCATGGCAGCCGTTGGCGGCGGTTACCATTCCGCTTGTGGGGCTGAATCTCGATGCCGTATGGCAGCATGTTGTTGCCGCGATTGGCGATATGGAGGTCGCCGCGGGGAACTCGCTCGACGAGCAGATTTACGCCGACGATGAACGGGCCAGACTGTTGAAGCGGATTGAGACGCTGGAACGCCAAATGCGCGCCACGGCCCAAAAGCACCGGCAGAGAGAATTATATGCAGAGATTAAAAAACTTAAAGGAGAATTAAAATGAATATATTAGATTCCGCGTCTCAAACCGAAAAGGAGTTGGTACTTCGCATTGTTGATAATTATCGCGGTACATATAAGAATATGCAAGCAGATTGTAATTCCATCTTCGGCTCTCCTGGGTGTTGGCTACACTCTCTTTTCTATGATTCTAACCTTTCCCCATTATCCTGCAATATTATTTTTTCGGATAATAATGGGAGACTTTGGGCAACCTTTGTTCTGTCCAAAGAGGAAGATGCTAATGACTTCTTTCAACGCATCAATTTGAAAAAAGCATCATTTATTGAACAAATTTATTTTTTGAAAAATCTTCTTTACAATAATCTCATATATTTTGAAAAAGATTACGACTGTGGCCTTCGACCATACAATGATCATAGTGAACATGATTTGGCGAAATGGTCTGCAAATGGATTGAAGTATTACGACGAAGAAATCAAAAATCATGACATTTTTGACTTCTTAAATAAGTTTTACTGGTCACGAGTAATACCGTCATCAACTCTTATGATTTATCGAGACCATAAATTTAAGACTGTTGATGCGCGCAGACACAGAACTAATTCTTGGCTGAGTAGAGCTGGGATTGCTTCTGCTTTTGTCATTGCTTTAGGCTCGCCTTGGTTGATGACTAAATGTTCTAAATCTCATATTGAGGATAAACAGTATAATCTACTAATCGAGTCTATTAATAAAGTTTATCGTGATAGTAAAATTGATACTCCTACATCAGATACAATATTAGTAATAAAATCTCCCCAAATAAATGGACAAACTGAAAATGCAAAGCCGTGATGTGGTGGGTGGCAATGTGGCGAAGATCGCCGCGTTGTTTCCGCAGTGCGTTACTGAGCGATTGAATAAAGAGGGCAAGCCGGAACTTGCGATTGACTTCGAGAAACTCCGTGCCGAGTTGTCGAATGAGGTAATTGGAGAGGGCGAGGAACGCTACCAATTCACTTGGCCCGACAAGCGTGCTACTATCCGTTTGGCTAATGCACCTATCAACAAGACCCTGCGCCCCTGCCGCGAGGAGTCGGTGGACTTTGACCATACCGAGAATCTCTATATCGAAGGCGACAACCTCGATGTGCTGAAAGTGTTGCGCGAAACCTACCTCGGAAAGGTAAAGATGATCTATATCGACCCGCCTTATAACACGGGCAATGATTTTGTCTATAATGACGACTTTGCACAGGGCCGCGAGACCTTCGAGCAGCAAAGCGGTTTGTTTGATGAGGAGGGCAACCAAACGCTTGACCCCATGCAGCGCAACACCGAGAGCAACGGCCGATTTCACACCGATTGGCTCAATATGATTTATCCGCGCATTAAAGTAGCTCGCGATTTACTGTCCGCGGACGGCG
>CAYTLU010000361.1:0-12598 GCA_964438665.1 uncultured Bacteroides sp. | reverse complement strand
GGTGTGGGTGGGGGTTGGCGTGGGGGCCCGCCCTCTGGGGGGGGGGGGCGCGGGGGCCCCCCCCCCCCCCCTCTGGGGGCGGGGGGGGGCCTATACGTTCGCTCGGTAATGCACAAATAAATTTGGCATTACTCTCGACTTATCCGTATAGTTGACTCAAAAAATTGGCTTTGCCATCGCGAACCGGCCGATGGCCGACATTCGCTATTTTTTTCATCGAATATACTTCGTATATTTGCAGGGTTAATCTTTGTTTATGCAGATACTAAGAATTTATCCGTCGTCGGTCAATGACCGTTTCATCAGTCAGGCGGTAGAAGCGTTGTGCCGTGGCGGAATAATAGTCTATCCGACCGATACGCTGTATGCTGTTGGTTGCGATGCGCTCAATCAGGGTGCTATTGAGCGGGTGTGTCGCATGAAGGGGCTGAATCCGCAGAAAAATATGCTGTCTATTGTCTGCTCAGGCATATCGCAGGCCAGTGAGTATGCGCGGATTGACAATGTGGCGTACAATATGATCCGGCGGTATGTCCCCGGACCGTTTACGTTCGTGCTTCCGGCGGCATATTCGTTGCCTAAGGCGTTCAAGGGGCGTAAGACTGTTGGCGTGCGGATTCCGGACAATGCGATAGCGCGGCGGGTGGCGGAGGATCTCGGGCGGCCTGTGCTGACCACTTCGATGCCCTCCGAAGGATATGGCGAGGATGAAATCGTGATGCCGGAGGCCATTGCTTTGAGAGGCGAGATGCTTGGAATCGATGTCATGATTGACGGCGGTCAGGGCGGCAGCATTGGATCGACCGTGGTGGATCTGACTGACAGCTCCAGTCCGGAGATACTTCGCCAAGGGATAGGGAGGATGGAGGAATAAGTATGAGATTGATAAAAACAGGAATATGAAAGCAAGTCAGATAGCATTGCCGCCTCGCGCAGCCGGAGAGCCGTTGAGAATCGAGGGTTCGCCCCAAAGCGTGGTCATAGTAGGAGCGAACGGAGCGGGAAAAAGTCGGTTTGCATCACGCATGGCCGCTGATTTGGGCGATAAAGCGTGTACGCTTTCGGCATTGTCGGCACTGTATGACCGCAGCGACCCCATGCCATCGCGTTCGGTCATCGACAGATTGTGTGTCCAAGCATCCTGCGAACGCGTGATGTCGGCAGAAGTGGCGGAGTCAACGCAGTTTGAGCGGCTGATGTGGCTACTGATGCGCGATGAGATGGTCAATCTGCTTAATTTCAAACTGCGCCATGCGGGCGATGCGGGCGCGCAGCTTGGGAAGACGAAACTTGATGAGGTGATCAGTCTGTGGCAGGAGATATTTCCTGACAACAAAGTGCTGATTGAGAGCGGACAGCTACTGTTTTCGCGCCGCCCGCATGGTGCCGGCGATGGCGACAGCTATTCGGCCATCAAGCTGTCGGCCGGCGAGAAGGCCGTCATTTACTATCTCGGGGCGATCACGTATGCTCCGAAACATTCGGTGGTGTTCGTTGACAGTCCTGAAATGTTTCTGCATCCAACCATGATGCAGGCGGTGTGGAATCGGATAGAGTTGTTGCGGCCTGACTGCACATTCATCTACACGACTCACGATCTGTCGTTTGCATCATCGCGCTCGGGTTCTCCTGTCATCTGGGTGCGGAGCTATGATGCCGTGTCTGTGTTGTGGGACTATACGATACTGCCATCCGGAACGGAGATAACGAATGAGATATATTCTGCGATACTCGGGACCAGAAAGCCGGTGCTGTTTATCGAGGGCGATGCCCGACATTCCATCGATGCCAAACTATATGCATTGATATTCAAGGATTTTTCGGTTCAGCCACTTGGAAGTTGCAATAAAGTGATCGAGGCAACGCGATCCTTTAATGACCTGAACGCATTCCATAGGCTTGACAGCTATGGAATTGTTGACCGTGACCGCCGCAATGAAAAAGAGGTGGACTATCTTCGCCGGAAGAGAGTGATGGTGCCGGAAGTGGCGGAGGTTGAAAACATATTGATGCTGGAGGAGGTGGTTCGCGCCGTGGCTCATTATTGCGGGAAAGATGAAGACAGGGTGTTCAGGAGCGTTAAGCGTTCGCTTATAGGACAGTTTGGAAATGACATCCGGCAACAGGCCATGCTTCATACGCGCCATCGGGTTAAACATACGGTGGAATGCCGTATAGATGGGAAATTCAGCAGTATAGGCATGCTTGAACAGCATATGCGGGATCTTATGGACGAGATCAATCCGCGAGGATTGTACAACGGATTCCTTAAAACATTCAACAGATATCGCGAGGAATCCGACTATGACAGCATCCTGCGTGTCTATAATCAGAAGTCAATGCTGGCATCCTGCAACGTTGCCGGATTGTGCGGGCTTGACAATAAGGATCGCTATATAGCCAAAATCCTTACAATCCTGCGACTGGGCGGTGGGGATGCCGACAGAATTTCTACTGCGGTGCGCCGCTGCTTCAATCTGGATAATCTGAATGTGACAAAGAATGAAGGAAATGGATAGGTCAGACGGTAGGGGCGGCAGAAGATCAGCGGCGTGTTGGGTTGAGGCGATGAGACTCCGCACGCTGCCGGTGTCGGTGTCGGGAGTGGTGCTAGCCGCCGGCGTTGCGTTGGCCGGGGGCTTTTTCCGTGCCATACCTGTTGCATTGTGTTTTATTTTCGCCGTGCTTGCGCAGATAGCATCGAATTTTGCCAATGAATATTATGACTATCGCGATGGTCTGGATGCTCCCGGACGCGAAGGCCCGCGGCGCGGCGTGACCGAAGGCGATATCCGGCCGGAGTCAATGCTGCGCGCGACATATCTGACGCTAGGCGTGGCATGCTGTGTCGGTCTGGGTCTGGTGGCCTACGGCGGGTGGTGGCTTATTATTGCGGGTCTTATCATAGCTGTCGGGGCGGTTGCTTACAGTGCCGGCCCTTTCCCGCTGTCGAGGCATGGTTTGGGCGAAGTGGCCGTGATTGCCTTTTTCGGGGTGATTCCGGTGGCGTTGACCTGCTATGTGCAGTCGCTTGAAATCACCAGGACATATCTCATCTGCGGTCTGTCGGCGGGGCTTATGGGTGCAAATGTGCTTATTATCAATAATTACAGGGATGCGGATGCTGACAGAGCGGTCGGCAAGAAGACGCTGGCCGTTGTTCTCGGCCGAAAGACTGTCAGATTGCTTTATCTGCTCAACGGAATGGCTGCGGTTGCGCTTATGATGCCTCAATGGTTTTCGCTGCCCGGGCGGGCGATGGTTGTGCCGATAGTCTATCTGGCAGGACTCCTTGCGGTCTGGCTTCAGATGCCGCATCGCAGCGGTCATGCCCTGACCCCGATGCTTGGCGCGACATCTGTGCTGATGCTGCTTTACTGCGCCGGATACACCATTGCCGTCAGCCTGATATAGAATTGTTAAACATTTGGATGCGGATCAATGTTAGAATCATGGCGCGGCTGATGCGATCAACGAATATGTGTAATTCAAAAAAATAGATATGAAGACGAAATTTAATGATTGGCCTGTGATATTGATCACGGCGGTTGTGGGCGTGCTTTTTATTATCTGGCATGGTAAAGTCAATCTGTTTGACTGGCTGGTGCGCGGTCTCGGCGTGCTTATTCTGATTCCCGGAATATGCGTGCTGGTACATTCGCTAAACGTGATGCAGGGACGGCGGCGTGTCAGGGCTCAGATCACATTCGACGGAAAAGCAGCCACCACAGGCAAAGTGACTGCATTGTCAATGCTTATTGCCGCTTCGGCCGCTATTGCTCTTGGATTTTGGATGCTGATACATCCGGGCTTTTTCGTTGGGTTGATTGCCTATATGTTTGCCGCCGCATTGCTGATCTACGGCATATATCAGTTTGCACTGTTGATCTATCTGCGAAGGCCGGTTGTCATGCCGTGGTATTTCTACATTGTTCCAAGTCTGTTTGTTCTGGCAGGCTTTTCGATTCTCCTGACATCCGTCCGCACAATCAATTCGGTAGTGACTTTGATGACAGGGATATTGCTCGTGGCCGGAGCCGTCAACACGCTGATCAGGGATATAGCCGAACGGTCAATGACCAAACGGCTGATGCTTGGAGGGGGAAATGATGGCAGTTCGCCGGAATAAGCCGGCTGCGGGAATGACCTACACCTGTATTGCGGTTTCAGGGAAGCGTCGGGCGATGTAGGCGGCGATTACCTCAACAATATCGTCAATAGACATCAGGGAAGTGTCGAAGCAGAGGTCATAGCTCGATGCTGCGCCCCAAGTCTTGTCGGTGTAGAAATTATAGTAGCTGGCGCGAAGCTTGTTGATGCGTCGCGCCTTTGCCCTTGCCTTGTCGCGGGAAGTTTCGGAATCGACATCCCGGTTGACAATGCGGTCGATGCAGGCGTCTTCGGGCGCATGGACAAATATGTTGACGGTGCGCGGATGGTCGCGCAACACGTAATCTGCCGTCCGCCCGACAATCACGCAAGATTCAGTGTCGGCAAGCAGATGGATGAATTCGCTTTGTGCGCGGTAGATGTTATCATCGCTGATATATGTCGAACCGGCATAGCAATTGACAGAATTGTAGCCGAATGCAAAAGAGAATATTCCGTTGATGAAAGATGGGAATCTCTCGTCTTTGCGTTCAAAAAACTCTTCGCTCATTCCGGCGCGCCGCGCGGCTTCGCTGAGCAGTTCCTTATCATAGTATTTTGCGCCAATCCGTTGCGCCAGCTTGCGTCCGAGTTCGCGTCCGCCGCTCCCAAACTGACGACCAATCGTCACCACAACATTATTTTTCTCAGGCATGATTCAGGTATTTTAAGGAGTTCAAACAGATGCAAAAATACTCATAACGCGCTTGCGGCGCAATATTTCGGTTAAAAATTTTTATAATCGGGGAAATACTATTAATTTTGCAATTCGGAACAACCAAACATAAAATCCGATAAACCTGCAATAAGAAAATAACAGAATATCATGGCAAAGAAAGAAAACCAGGAAACCCGTACGACAATTGACGAGCTGAATGATTCGCTTACCAAAGCGGAGCTGAAGGTTCAAAACAATAAGAAACTTATCATGTGGTGCTGTTTGATCGCAGCCGCCGTAGTGGTATGCGTACTGCTCTATATCTATGTGTTCCTCCGTCCGTCGCAGAACAAGGCCAACACTGCTTACGGCATGGCATCGGACAAGGAGGCCGCATATCAGATGCAGCAGAATCAGTTGGATTCGGCAGCGCGTGCAACCGAACTGGCCGGAGTGATGAAGGCTTATGAAGATGCAGCAAAGCTTGGCCATGACGGTGGCAATAACGCTACATTGATGGCCGCAGTCTATGCCTATAAGAGCGGCGATTACAACAAAGCTCTCGACCTGTTGAAAGATTATGACCGCAGCGATGATATAATCGCTACAACGAGCAAGGCTCTTGAAGGCGACTGCTATGTCAATCTTGATAAGATGGAAGATGCAATCGAGGCTTATAAGGAAGCTCTCAAGACAGCCAACGGCAATCCGACTCTCGCACCATATTGCATCCTGAAACAAGCCACGGTTCAGCGTCATCTAGGCAACTATACTGCTGAAGCCGAACTTTACAAGCAGATTATAGAGACTTATCCCGAATATGCTCAGGTGACAGGCGAGAACTATGAGGCATATTATGAGAGGGCAAAGGCTCAGGCTGAGAAAAAGAAATGATTTTAAAGATATAACAATTGGGAATCCCCGGCGAGCGCAATGTTCAGCCGGGGATTTTTGATGATGTTCAAATTGTGGGTTATCTGAAAAGGGAAGGAAAAAAGAGAGGCCGCACCTTCGCGGTACAGCCTCCGGGATTGGTTTAATACGTGTTCTAGGTGGGGATTATTCTTCGGGTTCTTTCATGTTGTGGAACACGTTTTGGATATCTTCATCTTCCTCAAATTTTTCAAGAAGTTTTTCGATGGCAGCACGCTGCTCTTCGGTCACTTCTTTGAGGTCGTTAGGAATACGTTCGAATTCAGAGCTGATGATCTCGTAGCCGTTGTCTTCGAGATATTTCTGAATGTTGGAATAGTCCTCGAACGCGCCGTAGAGCACAACTTCATCTTCATCGGCTTCAAGTTCGTCAACTCCGCAGTCGATCAGTTCAAGTTCGAGTTCGTCAAGATCCATTCCTTCCGTCGGTTTGATCTTGAACACGGATTTATGGTCGAACAAGAAAGAAAGTGATCCTTGAGTGCCCAGACTACCATTGTGTTTGTTGAAATAAGAGCGGACGTTGGCAACCGTGCGGGTATTGTTGTCGGTTGCGGCTTCAACAACGATTGCAATGCCGTATGGTCCATATCCTTCGTAAACTATTTCCTTGTAGTCACCGGCATCTTTGTCGGTAGCTTTCTTGATGGCACGCTCAACAGTGTCCTTAGGCATGTTGGCAGCTTTTGCATTTTGCATCAATGCGCGGAGACGAGGGTTGGTGGAAGGATCTGGTCCGCCGGCTTTTGCGGCGATTGTGATTTCCTTACCGATGCGCGTGAAAGTGCGCGACATGTTGCCCCAGCGTTTGAGCTTGCGGGCTTTGCGATATTCAAATGCTCTTCCCATGAGTGGATATTATGATTAGTTGATTTTTCAGTAAAAACGCGTTGTGTGTGTTTAGCGGAGTTGCGCCCCGACTTTATTCTCAAGGTTTGTGATGATTTTCTTCATCACGGCGTCGATTTGCTTATCGTTGAGAGTGCGCTCATCGTCCTGCAACGTGAGAGCGATGGCATAGGACTTTTTCCCGGCCGGGAGCTTGTCGCCTTCATAGACATCGAATAGCGTCACATCACGGAGCAGCCGGCGATCGCTTTCGTTGACAACGTTTTCGATCTGTTGCATGGTGATTGCGGTATCAACGAGCAGAGCAAGGTCGCGCTTGACCGGCATAGTCTTTGGAATGTCGGTGTAGCTTACCGAGTGGCGTCCGGATAATTGGACAACGGCCGCCCAGTCGAGTTCGGCAAAGAACACATCCTGTTTGATGTCAAAGAGTTTCAGCATTGCTTTGCTGACAATGCCAAGAGAGCCGAGCGGCTTGCCTGAACGTGTTGCAATTTCGAGCGATGCGCTGTAAATGGCATTTGTCCCATTAGAGAACTTTATCTCTTTTGCATTGATGCCAAGACGAGTGAAAATGTTGTCGAGCGTTGCGCGAATATCGTAGATTGTTGAATGTTCGGCGGGTCGCAGCCATCCGGCAGTGCGAATGTCGCCTGTCAGCCAAATGCCGAGACGCGAATATTCGCTATAAGGGGCAAGAGGCTTTTCATTCGTTGATTCAAGCTGTGGATTGTTGAAATAGACGTTGCCGAATTCATACATCATCAGGTCGGACGACCGGCGGTTTATATTATATGCAATGGATTCGAGACCACCAAAAAGGAGAGTCTGACGCATCACGCAAAGATCAGTGCTAAGCGGATTCAGCAGACGCACACAATTGTCGAGCGGGTAGGGCCGGCATTGCGAGTAGTAGCGTTCGGCTGTCAATGAATTGTTGAGGATTTCATTGAATCCGCATGCCGTCAGCTGTTCGCTGACAAGATTGCGCAAAGTGTTGTCAACATCGGTGGCGGATTTGAAAGAGAGCGAGGAATGAACGGTAGTGCCTATTTCCACATTATTATATCCGTAGATGCGCAGAACATCCTCTACAATATCGCATGGCCGCTGCACATCGACGCGATAGGTCGGAACGCGCAACTGTGCTTCCTTGTCATCGGCACTGACAATCTCGATTTCGAGAGAGCGGAGGATGCCGTTGATCGTTTCGTTGGGAATATCCTTGCCGATCAGCCCGCGCGCATAGTCATAGGATAGAGTCACATCAAACGGTTCTACCGGATTGGGATATATGTCGATCGGTTCGCCGCATATTTCACCTCCGGCAAGTTCCTTGACCATCAGGGCAGCGAGCTTGAGTGCATACATTGTTATGTTGGGATCCGTGCCGCGTTCATATCGGAACGAAGCATCGGTCTGCAGCCCATGACGGCGAGCGGTCTTGCGCACGGATGTCGGATTGAAGTAGGCTGATTCAAGGAAAATATCGGTGGTCTGTTCTGTCACACCGGAGTCGAGCCCTCCGAACACTCCGGCAATACACATCGGTTTTGTGTCGGAGCATATCATCAGATCGGCTTCGGAGAGTTTGTGTTCAACACCATCGAGTGTGATAAAGGGAGTGCCTTCCGGACAGTTGCGTACAATTACCTTCTCTCCGTCGATTTTTGCAAGATCAAAGCAGTGTAGCGGCTGTCCGATGGCGTGAAGGATGTAGTTGGTTACATCGACAACAGAGTTGATCGGGCGCACGCCTATTGCATTCAGGCGATCCTGCATCCATTTGGGGCTTTCGGTCACCTTAATGCCGCGAATTGTCACGCCGGAATAGCGCGGACAAGCGGAATAATTGTCAACCTGAACAGAGACAGCTCCATCTGCGCGGTCGGGTTTGAACGCCTCGACCGATGGGCGGGAGAGCTGAAGCGCATTGGCGTGTTGAGCGGCCCATGCCGAGAGGTCGCGGGCAACTCCATAGTGGGAGGCTGCATCAATACGGTTTGGCGTCAGATCTACTTCCAGAACGAAGTCGGATGACAAACCGAAATATTCGGCAGCGGGAGTGCCGGGCTTGACATCTTCTTTAATGACGATGATTCCATCGTGGCTTTGCCCCACGCCGATTTCATCTTCAGCGCAGATCATTCCAAAAGATTCAACGCCGCGGATTTTCGATTTCTTGATCTTGAATTCCTTGTCGCCATCATAGAGCGTTGTGCCGACAGTGGCAACAACCACGGTCTGTCCGGCGGCAACGTTGGGCGCGCCGCATACAATCTGCGTGGGCTGTCCGTCGCCGAGATCAACGGTTGTTATGTGGAGATGGTCGCTGTCAGGATGTTCGATGCATGTCAGTACCTTTGCGATGACCAGCCCGCGAAGCCCGCCGCGGATGCTCTCAACTTCTTCTACCGAGCCGGTTTCAAGACCGATTGAAGTAAGGGCTTCGGCAAGCTCATCGGGCGTAAGCGGCGTATTAATGTAATCTTTAAGCCAGTTATATGAAATGTTCATGAAACAATATTTTTTGATTTCGGATGTGCAAAATTACTAATCTGTCGGCATTTCACCAAATTACTTGATGAGGACGCGGCGAGCAAAGTCGCCTGACACCACGATATATAGTCCTTTCGGCAGAATATATTCATGTTGGCCGGCGGCGAGAAGGTCGCTGATCCATGTGATTCCGTCAACGCTATATACGGCAACCTGTTCGGCCTTGTCGCGACATTCTATAATTAGCCGACCTCCACGGCAGAAAGCATCCCATGAATGATATTCAAGTTCTTCGATAGCGTTGATTTCGGTGTAGTTGGAAATTGAGATGTTGTCGATGAACCAACGCTTGCCGGATGTGCGATTGAACCGGATGCGTCCTTCTCCCGGGCGATTTACCGCTACGGAATATGTGTCGGATGCGGACTCTGAAACGGTGACAGAGCCTATCGTTTCCCATGTAGCACCGTTGTCATTTGAATAGTCAATATCTATCAGTGCTGACGGTTCGGAAGAGTTAGCCCATTTAGCCGCATCAAATGTCACCACTCCAACACCTCCGGCTTTGTTTTCGGCCATTGAAAGAGAGCAGGTTGCTTTATCTCCCATGCGCATTGCCGTTGTCTTGTTGAAATTCTTGTCTTGTGTGCCTGTGCCAAACCCTCCATTTTCAACATGCCAAAGAGATGCTGTGCCTTGGAATGTGGTTGTTGAATAGGTTTTCACGGTAGTAGTGGGATTCTCAACTTTCTCCCAGTCTTCGAAGAAAGCGATGGAGGCGGGATCCGTTACGGTTGCGGATGCTTCGGCATCATCGATCATGTAGTCGCCGGCGGTTATGGCGATCGATGTCGAGAACGAGCCTTCCGTAGCAGAGTTGACACGCATGTAGAATCGGTCCTCCTCCGGAGCGAGGGTTACGGATGTGGCCCACGTCGCTTTGTCGGTGCTGATCTCAAAAGGATTTTTGACCGAGATAATGATATCTTCGGAAACGTTTTCGATGTCGAGCAAAAGTTCGGCAACCGATGACGGAACGCCTGGGGCAGCATCGAAATGAAGCGTGCCGTCAAACAACACATCAATCGAAGGGACAAGCTGACTTGTGGTGACAGTCTTTATTTCTGAGGATATGGTGGCTGAAGACAGCTGATAGGTATATTCGGTTTCGGGGTCAAGCCCTGTGACGGTGTAAGTTTCAGCCGAAGCCTCCACGGATTTGGGATAGCCGGGGATGGATTGCGTGCCTTGGCGCACATCAAGGGTATATGTTGGCGCATCGCCGATGTTTACCCAGCGGACAACGAACGATTCGCTTGTGATGTCAGAAGCATCGTAGATCGGCAGACCATCAACGATTGTAGCTTTCATATCAACTTCTCTCTCCATATTGTCAGCGGCAATGGAGAGAGTGCCGAGGAGCGTGCCGGCGGAAGCACTGGTGCAGGTTATGGTGACGGTAGTTCCTGCGTTGGCATCGGCGGCATCAATCCATGTCGGGGTGACACTGAAATCGGCGGGATATGTTGACAATACCACACCATCTTCGATAGCGCGTGTCTTGACGGTGACCGATTGCGAAATCGGGCGGTTGATTGCGCCGACCCCGAGGTCGATCTCCGTATTGAGAATCGGCTGAAGAATGTCGGGCTCAACGGCGGCAGACCCTGAGTGCCAAGGCTGCCCCTTTTTATCGCCCCATATATATTCGGCCAGTTCGGGATGATCAATGAACGGATTCCGGTTATGTTGCTCAGCATAGACAGCTTCCTGGCGGTCAAGCTCTTTTTTGCTCACTTCGTCCTGTCGTGTCCATTTCAGCAGCAGGTCAGTGGCCCATGATGTGAAAAAAGGATAACTCGTGTTGTCGATCATTGCGCTGCCCGGCCAGGAGGCGCATTCGTTGCTGTAGCGCGCGGCCATATAGAAATAGGAACGCGCGAAATCACCTTTATATTGATTGTCCGGTTCAAACACAGTGCCGGAGTAGCCGGGGAATGTGCTTGTGCCTACCTTCCCAAGAGCAGACGCCGCCAGCGAACCGGCATTGGCACATTCGCCGAATGGCAGATTGCCGCGCTTGCTGTTGACCCAACCATCGGTGGGATAGAGATGAAATGCATCGGAAAACATCGGAGACGCATCATCAAACCAACTTTTCGGGAACGAATGTTCTCTATTGTAGCAATCGCCTATGCTGCTATAGTTGCCGCACTGTTCTGAAGCATAGGTCCAACGCTTGGTGGAATACATGTCCCATATTTTTCCGTTGGCGTCAGTGTCGGAGGTTTTGTAGAGAGTCCATAGCCCTTTGTAGCTGACAACGGTGTGGCCTTTGATTTTAGAGTATAGCGCATTCAGGAGAGCCTCGCCGGTCTTGCCTTCGCAAGAATCGTAATATCCTGTCGGGATTGCCGCTGAAGCGTAGCTTGAGAGAAAAACCGCCGTGACGGCTAAAAAACAGAAGCGTTTCAGAAGGTTCATGGTCTGTCTGTCGATATTTTGATTGAGTTATACACCTTTTTATATAGAGCGTACAAAATTAATACATCTGCGGTCGAGTCCAATGCTTTTTAACACAAAATTTCAGCCGGGCGGCAGTAATGCTGTATCATGACGCCTACGAACCGGCCTTTGACCGGACTAAACACACCGATGAACTTCTGCAGAGTGCTAATATACTGATAGATAAAGAGATTGTTACAAATCTGGCCATGTGTAAGATACTCAGGCACATAAAAACACCCTCGCCGTGATGGGTGAGGGTGTGGCCAGTGCGAACAATGCTAAAGGTGTAAATCAAACAAGTTGTAACTGGCTCAATTCTGTGCCGAGGGCGTTTAATGCCGTCTGAATTTTTTTGGTGGTTTTGGGAGAAGGTGTGCGGTATCCGGAGATATACTGCGAGAGTTGAGCGGCAGAAACGCCGGTAAGCTTTGCAAGTCCTTTGTACGAGAGTAAATCAGCGTAATAGACCAGGAACGATGGAAGGTCGTAGGAGAAAGAAAATTTGACATCCTCGAAAGACTTGCCCTCCTCTTTGAAGAAAGATTTTATATCCTCATACTCGGCCTTAAACTCCGCAATCGCGTCATTAGCTGTCGGGCCATCGCCATGAACGCCCCAGCCAAGATGATTGTCATCGGGCATATATGCTCCATAAGAGCCATCCTTGCCCCGTTCGATAAATACTCTTACTGTTTTCATATCTTATGCTGTATATTTTATTTGATTCCGGCATCACGGAGGATTGATTTCAGAGTGCCGGGCTTGACTTCTTCCGAACCGTGGTTGCTTGTTTTGAAGTATTTGCCGGTAATCGGAGAGAACCACAGCGGGTGTCCGCCACGTTGTCGGCCCATGTCCCGGCATCCGGCCTTACTTAGTAATTTGTGGAGTTCGTTGTATTTCATTGTTCGCGGCTTTGATTTACACTGCAAAGATAATGCTAAATTTTTATTTAGCAAATTATTTGACGAAAAAATTTCATTTTGAGTAAACCATGTTGAA
>CAYTLU010000360.1:0-7279 GCA_964438665.1 uncultured Bacteroides sp. | reverse complement strand
GAAGAGATGGGTCTGTCGAAGCGCACGGTAAAGGACCGCATCATCTTCGCCGGCCGGAAATTGCAGAATCTCTTTGCCGCAGGCCGTTAAGCCAAAGAAACCAAAGAAAAGACAAAAGAATAGCGTTTTATTGATAGAATCGAGGCCACTACAGGCTAAGATCCGAATCGCCCGCTGCTGCTCCCTGTTGATAGGGATGTGTGCAGCGGGCAATTCGTTTTATCAGGAGAATCATGAATTTGTGTGTATATTTAAAACGGTTTTTGTAAATTTGCGGAATAAGAGTGGCAGTCTCGCTTTGGGATTGCCGGAAAAAGTGAAGGCTTATGTCGGTAAATAAAGTTATTCTTCTGGGCAATGTTGGTCGCGATCCGTCAATACGCTATGTAGGCGAACGGCAGATTGCCGAAATTGCGTTGGCAACCAGTGATCGGGGTCGGCGGACGGCTTCAGGCGAGGAGTTGCCGGAACGCACGGAGTGGCATCGGCTGGTGCTGAGTGGCTCTAATGCCGAAATAGCCGAGAAATATATCCGCAAGGGGACTCGCCTATATGTTGAAGGCAAGCTCCGCACTCGTGTGTGGGAAGATCGGAACACTATCAAACATTCTGTCACTGAGATATATGTAGATACGCTTGAACTGCTGTCGCGACAGCAGAACCAGTGATTTGATAGTTAACATAGGATTAGTCCAACAGTGAAAAAATATAATGTCTAATAAAACTTAACTTGTTTATGAAAGAGAGCAACGAACAGATTGAAGAGGAAGTATATCTCGATGCTGATCCGACGCAGTTGCCCGACAATGCGTTCCGTGAGTTGGCGGAGAATGAGAAATATCGTCCGGTGATGCATCCGGAGCGTGATTATCCGGAGGTTACGCCCTATTCGGTTTCGATGGGCTTGATCCTCGCTGTGATATTTTCAGCGGCAGCAGCCTATCTCGGATTGCGTGTAGGGCAGGTGTTTGAAGCGGCAATTCCGATTTCGATTATCGCTGTCGGGCTGTCAGGAGCGCGGCGGTCGAAGCATCCGCTGGGGCAGAATGTCATAATCCAATCGATTGGAGCATGTTCCGGTGTGATTGTGGCCGGTGCGATATTCACGCTTCCGGCACTTTACATTCTGCAGGCGAAACATCCGGAAATTTCGGTCAGCTTCATGCAGGTGTTCCTCAGCTCCCTTCTTGGCGGTGTGCTTGGCATATTGTTTTTTATTCCGTTCCGTAAATACTTCGTCAAGGATATGCATGGTAAATATCCTTTCCCCGAAGCTACGGCTACTACACAGGTGCTTGTCAGCGGGCAGGGTAGTTCTTCATCGGCCGGCGGCCAGGCCAAGACGCTTGTGCTGTCGGCTTTGATTGGCGGAGTCTATGACTATGTGGTGGCCACTTTCGGTTGCTGGGCAGAGTCGATTACCACAACAGCTACTTCGTGGGGAGCGGCTATGGCAGAAAAAGCAAAGGTGGTGTTGGGCTGCAATACCGGTGCGGCGCTTCTCGGTTTGGGCTATATAGTCGGTCTGCGTTATTCATTCATCATATTTGCCGGTTCAGCGTTTGTCTGGTGGGTTATCATCCCGCTTCTCGGCGCGTATGGTGATCCGGCCATGCAGCTTGGCTCGGCGGATTTCATTTTCAGCGAGTTTGCCCGTAAAATCGGTATCGGCGGTATTGCTATGGCCGGCGTGATCGGCATTATCAAGTCTTGGCCCATTATTGCACAGGCTGCCGGACTGGCCGTGCGCGAATTCAAGGGAGGCGAGAAGAAAACGAAGCCTATCCGCTGGCAGATGGATATCTCGATGAAACACGTTGTGTTCTTTATGATTGTGGCTCTTGTTGCCGTACTCGGTTTCTTCTGGATCGGAGTGTTGCATAATTTCTGGCAGGCTTTGGTGGCCTGGGTCGTTGTGACGGTAATCGCATTTCTGTTCACTACGGTTGCGGCTAACGCCATTGCCATTGTCGGCACGAATCCGGTTTCGGGCATGACGCTGATGACGCTTATTGTCGCTTCGGCGATTTTTGTGGCTGTCGGGATTAGCGGAACGTCCGGCATCGTGGCTTCGATGATCATTGGTGGCGTTGTCTGCACGGCTCTTTCAATGGCCGGCGGCTTTGTCACCGATCTGAAGATCGGCTATTGGCTGGGATCTACACCGCGCAAACAAGAGCAGTGGAAATTCCTGGGAACACTTGTTTCGGCGGCAACTGTCGGCGGTGTGCTATTGCTGCTCAATGAGGTTTACGGCTTCAGCGGCAAAGATGCGCTCGTTGCGCCTCAGGCCAATGCTATGGCCAATGTTATAGAACCTATAATGATGGGCGGCGATACGCCTTGGATTCTTTATGGGACAGGTGTTGTGCTTGCATTGCTGTTAAACTGGCTCAATGTTCCGGCTCTGGCGTTCTGTCTTGGAATGTTCATTCCGATGGAGTTGAATGCCCCGCTTTTGGTCGGAGGTATTGTGGCATGGTTCGTCTCGACGCGGTCAAAAGATGAAAGCGTCAACAACGCACGTCGCGACCGTGGTACGCTGATTGCATCCGGTTTGATTGCCGGTGGTGCTTTGTTTGGCGTATTTGCTGCTCTTACACGCTTTATCGGTGGAGAAATGACAATCACTATGGATCAGTCGCTCAACCAGATTCTTGGAGTTGTCATGTATGCTCTCGTGATCCTTTATCTGATTTGGGATAGCATGCGTGCCAAGGCATTGAAAGACTAATTAAAAAACTCATGATATTCGACCGCCGACAGCTGAGGACGATTGCCGCTCTTTCGCTGCCGGCGGTTGTTACAAATATAACAACTCCTCTGCTTGCGCTGACCGATGTGGCTATCGTAGGCCATATGGGGAGTGCTGTCTATATCGCTGCAATTGCGGTGGGCGGCACGATGTTTAACATGCTCTACTGGCTTTTCGGATTTCTGCGGATGGGGTCAAGCGGTTTGGCTGCCCAGGCCTATGGCGCAGGCAACAGACACGGAGCGCAGATAGTCCTCAACCGTGCGTTATTGTTGGCGATGGTGATCGGACTTGTATTCACGCTGTTTCAGATGCCGCTTGCCGATGGATTGTTGCGGTTGCTTGATGTCGATAGCGAAACGGAAGCCGTGGCCCGCAGCTATTTTCATATATGTATATGGGGCGCGCCGGCCACGTTGGGGATGTTTGCCCTGACCGGATGGTGTGTCGGAATGCAGAACTCACGGCTGCCGATGTGGATGTCTCTGTTTATCGATGTTGTAAATATCGCGATCAGTCTGCTGCTGGTTTATGCTGCAGGCTTGAAAATCGAGGGAGTGGCAATCGGTACGCTTTCGGCTCAGTGGGCCGGATTTGTGCTTGCTATATGCTTGGTAGTGCGTCGTTATGGTTGGTATCGTGCTGCATTTAAGGAGCTGGCAACCGGATTCGGGCGTTTCTTTAAAATCAATACGGATATATTTCTGCGCACTCTCTGTCTGGTGGCAGTCACCATGTGGTTTACACGTGCCGGGGCAGAGCAGGGGACGCTGATGCTTGCTGTCAATCTGCTTCTGATGCAGCTTTTCACGCTGTTTTCATATTTCATGGACGGACTTGCGTTTTCGGCCGAAGCCTTGTGCGGGCGTTATTTGGGGGCGCGTGATTATCGGATGCTTTCTTCGGCGGTCAGATCGGTCTTGTCGGTCGGGGCGGTTCTTGCGCTTATATTTACGCTGTTGTATATCCTTGGCGGGGATGCTATGCTCAGGTTGTTGAGTTCTGATGCAGAAGTGGTAACAGCTGCCGGAGAATATGCCGGATGGGCAATGTGTGTGCCGTTAGTGGCATTCGCGGCCTTTATGTGGGATGGGGTGTTTATAGGGCTGACGCGAACGCGGATGATGCTTCTGAGCATGGTTGCGGCCACGGCAGTCTATTTCTTGACCTATTTCGCAGTGCGGACACCGCTTTGCAATCATGGACTATGGCTTGCTTTCCTTGCCTATCTGCTGACGCGTGGTGTGGTGTTGACCATAGCCGGATGGCGCTATTTGTTGCCGCCGCCGTATTCCTCCAGATAGGCTTTGCAGGCTTCTGCAAGTTCATCATACCATTCCTGTCCGAAGCGGGCAATGAGCGGCTCACGCATGAACTGATATAGGCGCACGCCCTCTTTGCGCCCTAGCGCACAGGCGCATTTGCAGATTTTCCAGCGATGATAGTTTACGGCTGTAAATGTTGGATATTCGGTCAGACGGAGAGGATAGAGATAGCATGACATCGGTTTCCGGAAGTCGGTGCGACCTTCGCGAAATGCTTTTTCAATCGCGCAGAGACACATTCCATCCGATCCGTAGGTGGTGAACACGCAATTGCGCCCATCTACTATCTGCGTGACAAGATCGCCTTCTTCATCGATATAACCAACGCCTTCGGCATCGATGCGTTCGCGTGCGGCGGGCAGAAGATCGTTCCGGACTATTGGCAGGACTTCCTTTAGTTTTTGCAGTTCGGTTTCGGTGATCGGTGCGCCGGCATCGCCTTCTATGCAGCATTCGCCCAGACATTTGTTTAGATCGCAGACAAAATGTTCTTCTGCAAGGTCAAGTGAAACTAGGGCATCTTTTATTTGTAGCATAATCTGTTCTTCTTCCATAGTTTTTTTAAACGCCGGATGTCACCATAGTGGTGCTGACAAGCCGGTCATAGCGCGCTCCGGGCTGACGGTGATAGACTTTTATCAGGTATTGGTTGGCCGTCTGATAGCGATTCCCTTCTATCAGGGATGATGATCCGGCCATCGAACCATGTGGCACGGTGAGATATTGGTAATTGTATGCCCCCTGTTTGAGAAGCATCGTACATTCATATAGCCCTGTTGCGCGATTATAGACCATTCGTGATTCGGGAGAGAACCGCCGTTGCACCATGTCGCCATCGATAAAGATGTCAACATCCGTTTGCTCAGGCATGTCCAGTGAGAAATGGGTGATTATGTAATCGGCTTCTGTGTCGGAATCGTCAGCGTTGTATTCGCGAATCTTGAAGCGTCCGAACTGGGTCTGGTCATAGACGTATGGACTTTCCGCGCGTTGATAGTCCGTTTGTAGCGTTGCGTGATAGTAGGGTGCGGCATAGCTCAATTCGGCAACCCCCATCCCCGGATAGGTGGTGGAGACGATCTCCATGCGGCGGTATTCGTTGCCTGCCGGAAAAATAAGGTGCGGATTGTGTTCATACCACAGCATGTTTCCGGCAATTCGTGTAGGCGTAGTGACGGAGACTGCGTTGTCTGTTCGTCCGTTTTGCTCTACGGTCACAATCAGGTCATTGTAGATATTGTTGATGTTTACATTGTTTATATCCACACCGATTGTGAGCTGCTGATGGCTGTCGTTGTAGTCAATATCGGTGCGCGAACTGACCGTGGCTTGTGTTTTCATCATCGGCTCAACAATGCAGAAGCGAACTTGCAGAAGCGTTGTGTCCGGCTCATTTTCATCAAACACCCGCAGAAGATAATTGCCCGAAAGCGTTGGCTGCATATCGGCGTTGGGTATGGTGATTACATAATTTACGTAGTGTGCCAGTGTGGATTGCGAGAAAGCATAGTCGTCAACCGTTGCTTCGTTGAATCCATCGAGATATTCCGGACTGACAAGCCGGTCGGGTCGCCACAAGGCATCGCAGTGGATCAGCTCATAGCGCATATATCGGCGTTCATAGGCCAGTTCGTCAAAAATGATTTCAAGTCTGTCGTCGGAGTTGAGAGTTGTTATCGGGAACAGTTGCTCATTTCCGTTGAGACGCGTCTGGAGCGTGCGGAATGCCGGATGCTCAATGCGGGTGGATGTGTCATAGCCCGGCGGAACGGCATGTGCGGTTTGCGCGCCCGATATGACTGCTGCGATATAAAGAATATTCCGCACTAGTTTGTTTACCATTCGATCGGGTTTTTACCGTGTTGTTGCAGATAAGCATTCGCACGAGAGAAATGGTGATTGCCGAAAAAACCGCGTGATGCGCTTAGAGGCGATGGATGGGCAGATGAAAGCACGAGATGTTTGGATTCATCGATCAGCTGGCGTTTGCGTCCGGCGTATGCGCCCCATAGAATGAATACGATGTTCGAACGGTTGCTGCTCAGTTGGCCTATCGCCGCATCCGTGAGCTGCTCCCAGCCTTGATTCTGGTGCGATCCGGCTTCATGGGCGCGCACTGTGAGAGTGGCATTGAGCAGAAGTACGCCTTGCCGTGCCCATCGGGTCAGATCTCCGTTGGGAGGGATCGGGCTTCCAATGTCGTTATGAATTTCTTTGAAAATGTTGACGAGAGAATGTGGAATCGCTACATTTGGCGCAACCGAGAAGCAGAGACCGTTGGCCTGACCGGGTCCGTGGTATGGATCTTGGCCCAGAATCACGACTTTCACATCATTGAACGGACAGGCATCGAACGCCGCAAAAATTTGGCGTGCCGGAGGATATACGGTGTGTGTGCGATATTGTTGATGTACAAAATCAGACAATTGTGCGAAATAGGGCTTGTCCCATTCCGCTGCTAAGGCTTGATTCCATGATGGCTCGATGCGTACATTCATAATGATGATTTTAAAATCAGTTTTGCAAACTTACAAAAAAAACACTAATTTTGCATTATAAAACCGGCAAGAACGCGCCCATAGTTCAATGGATAGAATATCGGATTCCGGTTCCGACGATTGGGGTTCGACTCCCCATGGGCGTACGAAGTAAACCTCCCGACATGACTGAACTGCCGAGAGGTTTTGCCGTTCTTTTCCGTCCAGCTCCCATCCATTCCACTTAGTCCATTTTTTCCTGACTCGTTGACGAAGTCAGGAAAAAACATCCCGGTCATAGTAATCTTATGGCTGCAGAGTGTTATATGGGTGGCTTCGATACTTCAAAAACTGAAGAAACCCTCAGAAATGTATTTAACAAGAACCCATCCAAACAGAATGCTGCCGCAGAATCTGCAGCGAATAAGGAGGGACAGACCATTGAGCTGCTCAAGAGCATGACTCCAGCACAAATCATGGCTGTTATTTTTGCAATAATCAAATAAGTTTCAAATATAGCCCTCTGTTTTTAAGAGGAATAAATTCATTTTATTGTAAAATTACAATGATTGGTCTGCGCATTTCGCCCTTTGGAGATTTTTTATTAGTTTTGTGGAAAAATATAATCATATGACAGACTTATCTAAACTTGCTCTTCTCAGGGAACGTGAAGATCATATTGAATTTAAGGAGGCAAAATAGTAGTGGTGCGATAAAAATCC
>CAYTLU010000359.1:0-44478 GCA_964438665.1 uncultured Bacteroides sp. | reverse complement strand
TGATGAGCCTGAGGTTGAGATTGCAGAGGAGTGCAATACAATAGCAACCGAAGAAATTGAGCAGGCGGAAACTCCGGCCGTTCAGGAGAGTATGGATGAAGAAGCTGTTGAAGAAGTCGTTGAAGAAACTGTTGAAGAAGATAACGTTGAAACGACAGATATTCAGGATTCCGAGACGGATTCATATATTCCGGAAGATGAAGAGGAGTATATTGAATATTGTGACCGCCCCAAATCGAAATTCGGTCTTGGTTTTTTAATCGGATTGCTTGTCGGGCTTCTGATCGGAGCGCTTGCTTTGGCCGGCTATGCGATATTTTTTGTCAATGCATCATCCAGCTAAACTGCTTTTAGGCAAGAAAAGAAATAATAGACAAATTTAACACCAATATTTACAATTAACTTCACAACTATTTCTAATTTTGTTCTGTTTTTACATTGTCAGGACAATGGCGATGCTATTATCAGGCAATAAAAGATTAGTTACTATTTATAATTTAAATTTATTTGAGTATGTCAGTGAATATCAATGAACTGAACGAAGTTGTCGCCAGCCGTCACAATTTTGTCGATATGGTAGTGCATGGCATGGATCAGACAATCGTTGGTCAGCGTCATCTTGTGGACTCACTACTTGTGGCTTTGTTGGCAAATGGACATATCCTTCTTGAAGGTGTGCCCGGGTTGGCAAAGACTCTTGCAATTAAGACTCTCGCCCAGCTTATTGATGGCAAGTATAGCCGCATACAGTTTACGCCTGACCTTCTGCCGGCGGATGTTACCGGTACGATGATATACAGCGTTAAAAATGAGCAATTCCAGATAAAAAAAGGTCCGATTTTTGCGAATTTCGTCCTTGCGGATGAGATAAACCGCGCTCCGGCAAAGGTGCAGAGCGCATTGCTTGAGGCCATGCAGGAACGTCAGGTGACAATCGGCGACAATACATTCCGTCTGGATGCTCCGTTCCTTGTGATGGCTACTCAGAACCCGATAGAGCAGGAAGGCACATATCCCCTCCCCGAAGCGCAGGTGGACCGTTTTCTGCTTAAAGTTGTGATCGGCTATCCGTCGCGCAATGAAGAGATGCAGATCATCAGGCAGAATATTGCCCGGGAGAAAGTGTCGGTAAATGCAATGCTCAAACCGGAAGATGTGATTGAAGCACAGAAGATAGTTGAGCAAATCTACCTTGACGAGAAGATAGAGCGCTATATTGTGGATATTGTCTATGCAACCAGATTCCCGGCAGAATATAATTTGCAGGATTTGCAGAATATCATTGCGTTTGGATCATCGCCTCGTGCATCGATAGGTCTGGCCAAGGCAGCAAGAGCCTATGCATTTTTGCGGAGTCGCGGCTATGTTATTCCGGAGGATGTGCGTGCTGTATGCCATGACGTATTGCGCCATCGCCTTGGCTTGTCCTATGAAGCCGAAGCGAATAATATTACATCTGACGAGATTATCTCTGAAATCTTAAACAAGGTTGAAGTGCCTTAAGATATCTGTTCATTCTGTGAAATAATGCCCGGATTTGAATATGGAGGCTAATGAACTACTGAAAAAGGTCAGAAAAATTGAAATAAAGACCCGTGGGCTTTCGCAAAATATATTTGCGGGAGAGTATCATTCTGCATTCAAAGGGCGCGGCATGATGTTTTCGGAAGTTCGTGAATATCAATATGGAGATGACATCCGAGACATCGACTGGAATGTCACAGCCCGACACAACCGTCCTTATGTCAAGGTCTATGAAGAGGAGCGTGAGTTGACGGTGATGCTTCTTATCGATGTGTCTCGCAGTCGGCTTTTCGGTGCTGTCGGGGAGGAAAAGAGAGATGTCATAGCAGAGATCGCTGCAACGCTTGCATTTTCGGCCATAAACAATAATGACAAGATCGGGGTGATCTTCTTTTCTGACAAAATCGAGAAATTCATACCTCCACAAAAAGGTCGGAAACATATCCTGCTTATCATCAGTCAGATTCTGACATTTGTTCCGGATAGCAACGGTACGGATATTTCACATGTCTTGAAGTATTTTACGGATGCATTGAAAAAACGCACCACTACGTTTCTGATTTCCGACTTTATTGACCATCATGATTATTCAAAAGCCCTTTCGGTTGCGTCAAACAAACATGATGTGATCGGAATACAGGTCTATGACAAACGCGATACGCAAATGCCGAATGTAGGATTTGTAAGAATGTCGGATCTGGAGAGCGGAAAGACCAGTTGGGTCAATACATCTTCAAAAGCGGTCAGACGCAGATATAACAAATGGTGGTATGCGCGTCAGCAGATGATGTCCGAAAGGATGATAAAAAGTCGTGCGGACTATGTCTCAATATCCACTGATGAGGATTACGTGAAAGCCTTGATGTCGTTGTTTAAAAACAGAGGAGCAAGATGATGAAACGCCAGCTTTTATCCATCGTTATCAGTTTTATTTGCTGTATGCTGCCAACTACGGCAACGATTGCTGCCGTCGGCGATTATAAAGCAACGGCAAAAATAGATAGTGCGGTGATGCTGATGGGCAGTAAGGCGAAAATGTCTGTTGAGTTCATCGGGCCTTTGGCCGGCGATGCAAGATTGGAACTGGGCACGTTGTCCGATCCGGATCTTGAAATCAAGTCTGTCGGCTCTGCTACCGTATCCAAGCTGTCGGATAATCGCCAGCAGTTAAAGGAAGAGTTTACCGTTCAGATTTTTGATTCCGGTCTGTATGTTGTTCCTCCAGTCATATGCATATCCGGAAGTGATACCGTTCTTACCAATTCTCCGGTTATAAAGGTCGATCCGATGCCATTGGATTCCGTCAATGTAGTTGAGAAAGATGGAAAAGCGGTTGATCTCAAGATACATGATTATACGGATGTTGAGAATGTTCAGCCGAAATTCTTTGATTTTGTGCCGGATTGGGTGCAAAACTATGGCTGGTGGATTCTATTGTCTATTGTTTTAATTGCGGCATTTGTGTTCGTTTATCTTAAATGGCTTCGTCATGGCCGCATTCCTCTGATCCCTGTCAAGAAACCGATTCCGCCGTATGAATTGGCCGTAAGCCGCCTGAACAAACTTCAGGAAGAGATGCTATGGCAGAAAGGTGCGGAAAAAGAATACTATACCAGATTGACGGATATCTTGCGAGGTTATCTGTCGGGGCGGTTTGGCATAAATGCTATGGAGATGACGACATATCAGATTTCGCAAGCTATTGCCGACAATAAAGATGTGGCGGAATATTCACTGCTGGTAAACAAGGTTTTGAATGATGCAGACTTTGTAAAGTTTGCTAAAGCCAAGCCTTTGGCGGATGAAAACCAGCGCGCTTTCAGCAATGCGCGTCAGTTTGTTGAGCTTACCAAACCCATTGTTGTGCAGGATGACGACAAATCCGAAAACAACAGCAAGGAAGGGAATAAAGATATTGAAGTAAATGATATAAATGTAAAACCTGAATGAGTTTGCAGTTTGCACATCCGGAATACCTATGGTTCCTGTTGATTATCATTCCATTTGTGGCTTGGTATATTTATTCATGCCATCGCCGTTATCCGAGTATTTCCGTATCGTCGGTGGAAGCATACGAGAATCAGCGCGCATCGTGGAAGCAGTATCTCCTTCACGCTATGTTTGCTGTCAGAATGCTTGCAGTTGCGGCTTTGATTGTCATTATGTCGCGCCCGCAGACCAGTACGAGATGGAGCAATTCAACGACAAACGGCACGGATATTGTGATGGCTCTTGACATATCTTCCAGCATGCTGGCCGGCGACTTTGACCCCAATAGGCTTGAGGCGGCAAAAAAGGTCGCTTCCAGATTCATAACCCAACGTACGGACGACAATATAGGCTTGGTGGTATTTGCGGCAGAATGTTTCACCGCCGTACCTATGACAACGGATCATGCGCAGTTGATCAACTATTTGAATGAAGTTGAGGTCGGGTTGCTTGAGGACAATACGGCAATCGGAGATGGCCTGGTAACAGCGATCAATCGCATTAAGGATGGGAAGGCAAAATCAAAAAGCATAATATTGCTTACGGACGGCTCTCATAACGCAGGGCAGCTGACGCCGTCTGATGCAGCTGAGATAGCATCGCTCAATGACATAAAAATTTATACAATAGGTGTAGGCCGGAATGGGACAGCTCCATATCCGCAAGTCGATCAGTTTGGTCGGGTTTATAATGTCAATCTGCCGGTTGTGATCGATGAAAAAACTCTTACATCGGTTGCAAATCAGACAGGAGGCAAATATTTCAGAGCCACTGACGAGCATGTGCTGTCAGACATTTTTGAAGAAATTGACAGACTGGAGACAACGGAAATAAGTGTCCAGAAGTTTGCGCAGACGGATGAAAACTATCTTCCGTGGGCTCTTTTGGCAATGGGTTTGATTCTATTTGAACTCATCGGTCGCATAGTTGTAATCAGGAACATTCCATAACGTTAAACGGTTTATACTTTTGAGAAAGGAAAATCGATGATAGAATTTGCTAATCCACAATATTTATATTTCCTTCTGGCAATACCTCTGATAGCCGGGATGTATTTTCTCATGAAGATTTCTCGCCGGAAGAGGTTGAAACAATTCGGCTCTAAATTGAAGCCCGAAGTGCTTATGCCGGATGCATCCCGCTATATGCCGAGCATAAAGATCATTCTGGAGCTTTTGGCATTGTCACTGGTCATTATTGCCGTTGCGCGTCCGTATGTACACACCGGAAAGAATGTTGTGCTATCGGGCGATGATGAAACAGTAAGTGGCATTGAGGTCATGATCTGCTGTGATGTCTCAAATTCGATGCTTGCATCCAATACGAATGATATACAGGGCATTTCCCGACTGCAAAGAGCGAAATTCATACTAGACAAGGCTCTTGACAATATGCATAATGACCGTGTAGGGCTTATTGTTTTTGCCGGTAATGCCTATCTGCAATTGCCGTTGACACCGGATGTGTTTTCTGCAAAGATGTTGATAAACAATCTGAGTACGGAGATGGCTCCGTTTCAAGGTACGGCAATCGGGGCTGCCATTACGGCCGCAATGGACTCGTTTGATCCCGACAGTAAATTTAATAAAGCCATTGTGGTCATAACGGATGGTGAAAATTTTGAGGATAATGCTATAACGGCGGCGAAAAATGCGGCAGATGCCGGAATTCAGATCAATGTTATCGGAATGGGAACAACTGGAGAAGGCATGCCTATTCCGTCACCGGAATATCCGGGCGGCTATATGATATATAACGGACAAGAAGTCAAGACGGCTTTAAATGCTGAAGCGGCGGCTGAAATAGCCAAAGCCGGTAATGGAATTTATATTTCCGGCGCCAGTGGCTCTGCCGTTTCGGATCTGGAAACACAGTTGCGCAAAATCAAATCCACAGAATATAAAAGAACAGCAATTCCGGCTGATTCCTCTGATCTATTCCCGATATTTGCCATCTCAGCGTTATTACTGCTGTTGCTTGATGCATTGTTGCCTTATTCCAAGTTGAAATGGCTTCGTGATATTAAATTTTTCTCAAAGAAATAAAAGGATAGTCACAGATGAAAAAAAATATCGCAATCATATCATTGATATTTATATCGCTTTCTTGTTTTGCGGCGAGTCCAAATCCGGATGTTGTCGAAAAGCATGTCAGGACCTTTATAAAGAAAGGTAATGAGGCTTATCGGGCAAAGGATTATACAAAAGCCGAGACTTATTATAGGGAGGCGATTTCGGAAGATAAAAATTCCAGTCCGGCATATTTTAATCTGGCATTGACTTTGCTGCGGAAAAATGGTAATCCATTAAAGGGAAATACGGCCGCAAGTGGCGAGGAGGCAGGACAGAAAGATGACAGCAGCAATCCGGCAGCCTTGTTCGGCAATGTCATTGCGCTTAACAACAATGAAAGACTTGTGACAAGCTCCTATTATAATATGGGAAATATCTATTTTGAGGCTGAAAAATATGCTGAGAGCATAGATCAATATAAAAATGTTCTTCGCCGAGATCCGGACAATATCAAGGCGCGTCAGAATCTTCGCATAGCCCAGCTAAAACTTGAAGAACAGAAGAAAAATCAGCAGAATCAGAATCAAAATCAGCAACAGAATAAGGAAAATAAAGAACAAAACCAGCAGGATAAAAACAAAGACCAGCAACAGAAGCAGAATCAAGACAAGCAGAATCAGGATAAAAATCAGGAGAAGCAGAATAAGGAGAATCAACAACAGCAAAAGTCTGATGAGTCACAGGCTCCGCAGAAGCAGAATCAGGGAGGTACATCTTCGGGCAAGCCTGCCATGAGCAAGGAAAACTCAGAAAAGATACTTGAATCTGCCAGAAAGCAGGAGGAGCAGACCAGAAAGAAAGTTGAGAGACGAAAAGGCGAACGCATGACAAGGCGGACAACAGATCGTCCCTGGTAAGCATAAATTAATTAGTCCATCCCCATTATCACTATAACGATGAAGCGATTATATGTGTTCCTACTACTGGCTGTGATTATTACAGTTAATACACATGCCGCTGTAAGATTTTCGGTAAATGCACCCGGACGTGTTTCCGTTGGCAGCAAGTTCCCTGTGACGTTTGTCCTTAAAAATGCAGAAGTTTCTTCAGCTGCGATCAATGCGCCTCAAATAAATGGATGCAAACTTTTGTTCGGACCATCAACGTCGAGTTTCCAGAGCTATCAAATTAGAAATGGGCAATCGGAAAGTTCTTCTTCCACGGAATATACGTTTACATATAAGGCGGAAAAAGTCGGTACGTATCAGATCCGGCCTGTGACAGTCTCAGTCGGCGGGAAAAGATATTCCACAAAGGCAATATCGATAACTGTTGCCCCGGCTGCGAGCCAGCAGCAACAGGTGCCGTCCTCTCAACGTCCGGTGACGATTGACGATATAGAGACCCAGAGTTCAGACCGTCCGATCAAGGGCAGCGATGTTTTTGTCAGGATATCCACCAGCCGGTCATCATCGTATGAACAGGAAGCAATCGAGTGTACGATAAAATTATATACTAAATATTCGATCGCTGAATTCATGCCGATCACGCAACCGGCCTTTAATGGCTTTTTGGTTGAGGATCTGCCAATACAGGCGGCATTGAACCAGAGAGAGACTATCAATGGACAGGAGTATGCCACGGCTGTGGTAAAGAAATGTATTCTTTTCCCTCAGAAATCAGGAGCGCTTACGATCATTTCCGGAACTTATGATCTGACCGTGGTTCAATATGACAATATCAATCTGGGCTTTTATTCCGTAGCTCAGCCTCAGACTAAAAAGATCCGGGTGAACTCAAATAGCGCCACGGTCAATGTTCGCCCCCTACCCTCGCCTCAGCCCGCAGGATTTAATGGCGCAGTTGGCCAGTTTACAGAGACCAGCAGCCTGTCGGCCGGTTCGTTCCGCACCAATGAACCTGTCACATTGACATATACCGTCACCGGAACAGGAAACATACGCTATATAAAAGATCCCGAATTTAATATTCCGACCGAATTTGAACAGTATTCTCCGCAACATGATGTGAAAGCCGAAGTCAGTGGCAATTCGGTTGCCGGTACATCACAGACTCAATTGACATTTGTTCCGAAAGAAGTGGGCACGTATAAGGTTATTGTTCCTGAATTTGTCTATTTCGATCCGGCAAAAAATGAATATGTCACCGTTCCGGCCAAAACATACGAACTGAAAGTGGCCAAGGGTTTGTCATCTTCGGTATCGGAGCAGCAGAATGTTTCATCGAAGAACACTGACATACGCTTTATCAAGCTTGGAGAAAAAGATCTGAGTAACAATGTTTCCTATATGATATCCTCATTCGGGTATTGGCTGATATATATCATTCTGATTATAGCCTTGGCAGGATTGTTGTATATCAGCAAGATTCGTTCTGAACGCATGTCGGATCTGACCGGTCTGAGGAAATCCAAAGCCAACAGAGTGGCGCGAAAGCGTTTGCTTATGGCAAGTAAATACATGGAGCGGCATGACTCTGAAAAATTCTATGAAGAGACCCTTCGGGCTTTGTGGGGTTATCTTAGCGACAAATTGAGTATTCCGGCATCTGAGCTGTCAAGGGCAACGATTGAATCCGAATTGTCGAGAAGAGGCGTATCGGAGTCCATATCAGCCGGGGTTATACAAGTACTCGACACATGTGAGATGGCCAGATATACACCGTCAAGTTCGGCGGAAGAGATAGAAAAAGTCTATAATCAGGCTTCTGATTCGATTAATTCATTAGAGAAAACGAAACTCTCATAACCTACGTCAAACAAACTCCAGTATGATCAGAATAATTTGCTTGCTTTGCATCTTTTTTTCATTGAATCTTTCAGCCGCTACGCCGGCAGAGAAGGGTGACGAGGCGTATAGCCGTGAAAACTACTCAGAAGCGGTGTCGCTATATGAGGAAGCGATAAAAAAGGATGGGGTGTCAACAGACTTATATTATAATTTAGGGAATGCATACTACCGTATCGGAGACATATCCAATGCGATTCTGTCGTATGAACGTTCGTTGAGGCTTGATCCGGCGAATGATGATGCCCGCGCAAATCTGGAATTTGTCAATGCGCGCATTGTTGATAAAAAAGGCGAAACAGGATCGTTCATTTACAATACGGTTGTCTCGATAGCAAATTTTACAAGCAGTAATGGCTGGGCCTGGATCGCTTTGACATTTTTTATTCTTACTATTCTTGGAATAATTGTCTATCGGTTTACGGATGCGATATGGCTGCGCAAGCTCGGCTTTTTTGGCGGAGCTATCCTGTTGTTACTATCAATTGTGTCAATCCTCCTCTCGTTTAAGGCCAAGTCAATCTCGGCCGACACATCCGATGCTATAATAACATCGGAAACAACGATTCTAAGCACCGTGCCCCGTCAGCCGGTCAATAGAGAAGAAGAAGCCATGCTTCTGCATGAAGGGACAAAGGTTAGAATCTTACGATCCATGTCGCACAACGCCGATTCTGCATCTCAGACTTGGCATGAAGTAGAGGTTGACAATCGCCACCGGGCATGGATAAATGACAGCGATATTGAAAAAATAATGCATTAAAAAGGTATTTTATATGCTAAAATTTGCATAATTCAAAATATACGTCTATTTTTATAGCACAAAGAAACTAACATCTAATATCATTTACTATTATAAATATTATTTACTATGGCTAAAACAATCACCTTCAACGAACTTCGTCGCATTAAAGACAGTTTGCCTGATGGCGCAACCCATCAGATTGCCGATAAACTGAATATAACCGTTCAGACGGTCCGTAACTATTTTGGTGGTAGCAATTATGAATTTGGCAAGAATGTCGGTGTTCATATCGAACCGGGTCCTGACGGAGGTATAGTTGTGCTTGACGATACGACGATATATGACATGGCGCTAGAAATCATCAAAGCTCAAGACAAAGACTGATACATTACTCATTCTCCTCTCTCTCTTTTTTAATCCTTCATTAATTGCAAAATGGGATTTAATCCCCAAAAACAGAACCGGCGATTGTGGACAAACGATTAATAACTGTTGCAATACATACTTATGATCGGGCAGTGGCATTGAAATCATTGCTTGAACGTGAAGGATTGGAAGTTTCGCTTCAGAATGTCAATTTGCAGTGTCCGGTTGTCTCGTCCGGAGTCAGGGTCAGGATTAAGGAATCAGACTTGCCGGTGGCTTTACGGATCATAGAGAATCGGGATTTATTCGATACGGATACAGAAAAATCTGAAGATTCGTCTCCGCTGATTCTGGTTCCGGTTGATTTCTCCGACTATTCGGATAAAGCTTGTGAGATAGCCTTCAGATTGGCTGACAGACATAAAGCAACAATAGTTTTATTACATTCATATACGAATCCGGCATCGTTCAATCGGCTTCAGTTGTCGGATGTACTTTCGTTTGATGAATCCGGAGCGGACAGGGATTCATCGGAACTGATAAAACAAGAGGCAAACCGCCGGATGGAAATATTGTGTGATGGTTTGCGTGATAAGATAAAGGATTGCTCATTGCCGGCTGTCAAATTCACTACGGAAGTGGTTGAAGGGCTTCCTGAAGATACAATCAACCAGTTTTCCAAATCCCACCTGCCCCTGCTGATCGTAATGGGGACACGCGGGGCGGATAAAAAGGAGCGTGAGATGGTTGGCAGTGTCACGGCGGAGGTGCTTGACACCTGTCGCTTTCCGGTTCTGACTGTTCCGGAGACAATGAATCCGATTGAAGCATGCGAGCCGGAATGCGTGTTGTTTTTCAGCAATTTTGATCAGGAAGATATTCTGGCAATGGATGCTCTGTTTCGGCTTATGCCTTTTGAACATATAAAGGTTGTGTTAGTCGGCATTCCGGAGAAAAAGCAATCAAAAGAAGCGGCCAATACAGCATTGGACCGTCTATGCACTTATTGCAGGAAGCATTATCCGGCTCATGAATTCTCCGTTGAGTCAATTTCGGTTAATGCAATTGACGATGATTTCAGCCGTATAACTGATGGAGTTTCAGGGAAACTGATAGCTGTGCCGAATAAGAAAAAGAATATTTTTGCACGGTTGTTCAATCCCGGCATGGCACATAAGATGCTTTTTCATATCGACACACCAATGATTGTCATACCGGTGTAGGTTGTCCGATTCGCAATATTGGGCTTAATCAATCCGGATTAATCTTCGCTTCGGGTTATTTTTGCACCAAGCGCATTTAGGCGTGTGTCTATATTTTCATAACCACGGTCGATCTGGTTGATGTTTCCGATAAAACTAACTCCCTTTGCCGACATTGCAGCCAGAAGCATAGCAATGCCCGCACGAATATCCGGCGAAAGCATTCTGTTGGCTCTTAATGCAAATTTATGGTCAAGGCCGATGACTACAGCTCTATGAGGGTCGCACAATATGATCTGGGCACCCATATCAATCAGGTGATCGACAAAGAAAAGGCGGCTTTCAAACATTTTCTGATGGATCAATACGCTTCCCCTACACTGCGTGGCAACCACGAGCATGACACTCAACAGGTCAGGCGTGAGTCCCGGCCACGGAGCATCTGCGATATTCAGAATAGATCCATCCAAGGCGGTTTCAATCTCGTAGCAGTCCTGAGCCGGAACATGTATGTCGTCTCCGATGCGTTCCAGATCTATTCCCAGCCGCTTAAAACTGTCAGGAATTATGCCCAGATCGTCATAGCTGACATTTTTTATGGTTATATCGCTTTGATTCAAAGCCGCCATGCCGATAAAGCTGCCTACTTCAATCATATCCGGCAAAATTCGATGTTCAGTTCCGTGTAGGCTGTCAGTTCCGGTAATTTTCAGTAGATTGGAGCCGATGCCGTCAATTTTTGCGCCCATACCGGACAGCATGCGGCATAATTGCTGGACATAAGGTTCGCAAGCGGCATTATAGATAGTTGTAGTCTTGTCAGCCAGCGAAGCCGCCATCACGATATTTGCAGTGCCGGTCACCGATGCTTCATCGAGCAACATATATGATCCGGTCAGTTTCCCTGATTTCGGAGTTTGCAGAAGATATGCTCTTTTTGACGGATCATATTCAATGGATGCGCCTAATTTTTTCAGGCCTAGCATGTGCGTGTCGATTTTTCTGCGTCCGATTTTATCGCCTCCCGGCTTGGCAAAATAAGCTTTGCCGAATCGAGTGAGCAGTGGGCCGACAACCAGTACGGAACCGCGCAGCGAGGAGCATTTTTTCACAAATTCGGCTGAAGAAATATAATCTACATTTACATTTGCAGCGCAGAAGGAAAAGTCGCCGCGTCCATTCCTGACAACGTCAACCCCCATCCCTTTCATCAGGTCAATCAGATTTTTGACATCAAGGATTTCCGGAATGTTTGTTATTCGAACCCGGTCTTTTGTCAAAAGGACTGCGCTTATCACCTGCAACGCTTCATTTTTTGCTCCCTGCGGCTCAATTTCTCCGTGCAGTCGGTGTCCGCCTTCTATTATAAATGTGCTCATTTCCTCTAGATGTTTGTTTTATTGGTGATGTGTTCCACCTCCGGATATAAACGAATCCCGAATTCAGACTCAACACAATCGGTTATGTGGCGTTCCAAATCTAAAATGTCGTTAGCCGAAGCATGCCCTGAAATGTTGACAATGACCAACGGTTGGTTATCCCATACAGCCGCCCCGCCAATCCGATGGCCTTTCAGCCCGCATTTGTCGATCAGCCATGCGGCCGGAATCTTAACATGATCCCCCATATCGTAGTGAGGGACATGAGTGTCATCTCCAAATTTGTTTTTGGCCGCATTTTCGATGCATCGGAATGTCTCGGCATCAACAACGGGATTTTTGAAAAAGCTGCCTGCGCTTCCAATCTCCGCTACATCCGGAAGCTTTTGATTCCTGATCCGGATTATTTCTGCGCGAATCTCCATCGGCGATGTCGGTTCGGACACGAATGATTTTCTTATGCTGCCATAGTCTAATTTTGGAGACGGTAATGTCGTAAGACTGAATTCCACAGATGTGATAATATATCGATTCCTGTTTTCGGGAGATTTAAACATTGAATGGCGATAGCCGTAGTCACAGTCTTCAACATTGATTTTCAAGAAACGCTTTTCTACAGTATCATAGCAATTGACATGGCTGATGATGTCACAGGCTTCAACACCATACGCGCCGACATTCTGAACGGCGGCGGCACCAACTTCACCCGGGATGCCGGATAGATTTTCCGCTCCCCATATTCCTGCGGTTGCCAACTGTTCAATAAGCGTATCGAATGTGATTCCGGCGCCGGCCTTAACTTTTATGGCCTTATCCTGTCCGGGTGTCATTTCCAGATCAAGAATCACAGAATGCAATATCGCGCCATGAAAATCCTCTGCAAAAAGCATATTGCTGCCGGCTCCGATATTGATGAACGGATTGCCATCAAGTGAATTCAATATCACCGGAATGTCAGCAGGAGCGGTATATTCGATCCATTTCTCACATTTAGCATCAATTCTGAAACTATTGAATGGACGGATATTTATATCATGCAGTTCGGAAATCATTGTCTAAGCCATAATATGATATACAAAATTACGAATAAAAAGTGAAATACGGAAGACAACCGCGTTTACAAAATAAGCAGCCGCAATCCCCCACAGGAACTGCGGCTGCCATATTCATATTCTATTTGTTATCTCAACACTTTAGCCTTAACGCCATTGTCGAGCGTAAGCACATAAACACCTTTGGCCAGGTCTTGAGCGTCAACAGAATTCAAACCGTTTTGCAAAGCGAACTCGCGCACAAGCATGCCGGTCACGTCATACAGTTTGCCGCTGCCGGCCGTGCCATCGTTTTGAATCATAAGAAGCCCATCGGCCATTACGACACTGCAACCTGCGTCCTCGCCGATATTGTCGATAGAACTGATATTATTCTGAGAAACGGTAAATTCAACAGGCGTGCAAGCCGGAGCTGAAACCGTCACCTTGGCCGTACGCGTATCACCCTCATTTGGCTGCGCCGTGAAGGTGATGCTGCGATTGTCGGTAGTGAACGAAAGCCAGCTTTCAGCTCCACTCTCTATCGAAACATCCCATTTATCGGAAGTATAGTAACTGTTCAGCTCAAATGCTTTGGATTCGCCTTTCCCGGAGGCATTGAATATCGTGTTGTCACACTGCATCCACGGATACGCAGCATCAAGGTTAAACAAGAACGTATAACCGCTGCCGCCATACAATTGCGACAACATATATGGATAATCGGAAAACACCACATTACCTTTATTGCTAAAATCAAAGAACACATAAGCATTGTTTTCTCCATACTTGTCAGGCTCATTTGTCTGGTACACGCCGAATTTCTTCACGTTTCCGTCAAATCCGGACAAAATGGCAATAATGGCATCATTGATCACAATTTCTTTGACGGCACCCGATTCGTCTTTAAACACGAATGGTATGCATAGTGATGAAACACCATCGATATTGGTTTTAATGATATCTGCTCCCGAACAAGTTGCCGTGGCCAAAGCTTCGGTACTGATTTTACCGGTGGAAGTATTAATCGTTTTGATCGTCATTGTCAATTGAGCATCATTGGTAATCTCGCCTTCACCCAACACACTCACCTTGGAAATCACGTAAGGATGCGTTGGTTTTTCAAACAGATTGCCGAGCGAACGCAGATGCACATCAAAAGAGCCCAGAATTGATGTCCATATTTGATCTGTAGCGTCACTTTGCCCGAAGAGCGGAGTGCCGTTTTCATCGGTAAATAAGGCATGACCATAATTCAGATTATAATTGCAGGCACCGAATTCATACTTATTGCCGAAATCCGGATCGAGGGCCACGGTTGTTCCACCCACCTGCATAAACGGATAGTCCAGAATGTAGGACTCATATTTTTCCGGAGTGGCATACGCGTTCAGCCTGGGCGCATCGAACCATGTGCCATCCGCATAAGTGCAATTTGCCGGATAACTGACCTTAAGATCTTTGTCGTTGCTGTAAAGATAATCGCCGTATTCGCCCTCCGGATCATCGTACTCCCATTGGAAACCGATCGAGTTTATCGATGATTTGTTGGTCCATAACAAATCGGTATATGCAGGTACTAACAACGGTATATAACCTACAGCACTATACAGTTCGTAATTTTCGGAGAAGCCCCAATAAAACGAGCCGGCCGGCCGTGAATATGCAGCCTCGACAACAGGAACGCCTACCGATACGGCATCAAGTTCCATCACGTTGCCAAACTTACCGACAAATTGAAAAGCCACCTGAACCTTTTTACCTACATAATCCGAAAGGCCGAACTGATAGAACCAATATGACGAGCCAAAGTTGTCATACAAATCCTGAAAATCGTATCCTTCTTTCCAATCGTCGTACACATCGTGAAGTTGAACCCACTCACCTCCCTCTTCTCTGATTTTTATCTTCATGGTGGTGGCAGGCACCTTTTCCTTGAATTTCATGATGTTTGGATCTGAAAAATCCAGATATTCATTGTTGCAATTAAACAAATACAACGGATTGTAAGCCAAATAAAATGACAAAAGCTCATCTGTTTTGGGCATGAATTCCGGAGTAATCAGCCACTCGTCCTGCGGCAATTCTTGTTTTTTGCCATTATCATCCTTGTAACTGGCGTGATATATGCACATCGCGTATTTGCCGTCCACGGCATTCGGCATCGACGATATATCGGTAGGGTCTATCGCGCCCCAAGTAAACCGGCCGTCATTCAAAGTCTTTATTTCCTCGGTAGAATTTATTTCAGTCCACCCTTCCGGAATCCAATCGAGCGTTGTGCCGTCCCAACTGCTGAAATTTTCATACAACGTGTTCTGGCTTTCGGTAGCGGCATACACAGTGCCAGCAGACTGCATATGCTCCGTTTTTCTCACCAAGCCGGGACTAAAAGGAGCGACAGCCGATTTTTTTACAGTTTTATAGAGAGCTCCGTTTGGAAGCTCACGAACTTCAAGAGCACAATCGGCATTCAGCTGACGACTTTCGACCAATTTGCTCCCCGCTAAATTTCTCTCTGCATAAGGCAACGGCGTTTTTACCGAACTCTGCGGTCTTAACGAGACCGCGCTGCATGTCATTGCCACAGATGCAGCCACAGACAATAAGTACAAATGTTTCATAAATAAATATTTAATTATAACATTTGCAAATATAACGGAAAATATCTCCGTTATATCATATTAACACACTTTTAACAAAATTTAGCTAAAGCTGAGATGTTGGTGCATGGAGTTTTGAAAACAGCCTTTTGCCAAGCTTATATGGCAAAAGGCTGTTTTGATTATTGTTTCTTCAGCTTGATTGATTGCTGCTCCGCAGGCATTTTGGGGCGTTCAATTCCGTCGCGCTTCAGCAACGCGTCAATTGTGGGTTCTTGTCCGCGGAAGCGACGGTATAATTCGGCCGGATGTTCCGTTCCTCCCCTAGTCAGAATGTTAGCCCGGAATTCGTCAGCGCTTTTCCGGTCAAAAATTCCGTTTTCTTCAAATTTGGCGAAAGCATCGGCATCAAGCACCTCAGCCCATTTATAGCTGTAGTATCCGGCTGCGTATCCACCACCAAAAATATGTCCGAATTGCGGAGAGGTTACAGACCCTTCTACCGGTTCAAACATCTCAACTGATTTTCCGGCTTCAATTTCAAAAGCAGCTGCGTCATCGACCGGCGCGGTAATCGTGTGCCACGCCATGTCAATGAATCCGAAGTTGAGTTGACGGAGGCATGAATATGCTGCACCAAAGCGGGATGACGCTATGATTTTGTCAACGTATTCCTGCGGAATCGGCTCACCGGTCTGATAATGGCGCGCAAAACCGTCAAGGAACTCTTTTTGTGTGAGATAGTTTTCATTAAACTGAGACGGAAGTTCAACGAAATCCCGATAAACGTTTGTCCCGGACAGAGATGAATACTTTGTGTTTGCAAGCAATCCATGTAGTGCATGGCCGAATTCATGAAGGAACGTCTCAACCTCATACGGCGTCAGCAGAGACGGTTTTGTGTCGGTCGGTTTCGTGAAATTCATCACAATTGACACGTGAGGTCTGGAATTTACGCCATTTTCATCAATGTATTGCGGCTTGAAATCTGTCATCCAGGCTCCGGGGCTTTTGCTGTCACGAGGGAAGAAATCGGTGTAGATTAAACCAAGATATGAACCGTCTTTATCTTTGACCTCAAAGGCTTTGACATCGGGATGATATGTCTCGATATCCTTGTTTTCGGTGAATGTCAGGCCATAAAGTTTTGTAGCAAGTCCAAAAACTCCGTCAATGACGTTGTTAAGTTCAAAATAGGGTCGAAGAGCTTCTTCGTCATAGTCGTATTTGGATTTTTTGAGCTTGTTGGCGTAATAGCTGTAATCCCAAGGCTTTATCTCTATCTGAGATCCATTGAGTTTTGATGCGAAATCGTTCAGTTCGTTAAATTCCATCAGTTGGGCCGGACGATAGGCATCCCGAAGTTCATTAAGCAGTTTATATACGTTGGCCGGTGTCTCCGCCATTGTGTTGACAAGTTGATAATCAGCATAGGTTTTGTAACCGAGAAGATTGGCAAGCTGACGGCGTTTGTCGGCAATCTGCTTGATTATTTCGATATTCGAGAACTCCCCTTTTTGATTTCTGCCGGTATAGAGCCTATACATTTTCTCTCGCAGATCACGCCGGTCGGAATATTTCATGAAAGCGAGATAGGTGGGCTGAGCGAGAGTGAACAGATATTCCCCCTTGCGGCCTTTTTCAGAAGCCGCCAATGCAGCAGCTTCCACAACTCCTTCGGGAAGCCCGGAGAGGTCATCGGATGTCAGCCAAATTTCATAGGTGTTCAACTCCTTTAGCACGTTCTGGCTGAATTTGGTTGCCAGTTCGCTAAGTTCGGCGTTGAGCGTCCTGAACTTATCGCGGTCATCACCTTCAAGCAAAGCTCCGCTGCGAACAAAACCATCATACGTGTTTTTCAAAAGCATCTTATCCTCTGCCGAAAGGGAATATAGCTTTTGATTGTCCCACACATATTTGACTTTTTCCCATAGTCGGGTATTAAGCGATATGGAAGAAGAATAATCTGACAATAGCGGTGAGATTCTCATTGATATTTCCATCATCTCATCATTAGTCATGGCAGAGGAAAGCGGACCGAATATATTCAATACGCGATCAAGTTTCTTTCCTGAATTTTCAAGAGCGACAATCGTATTCTCAAAATCGGGAACGGCACGATTGTTGCATATTGCTTCAATATCTTCAAGTCCGAGACGGATACCTTCCTTGATGGCGGGTTCATAGTCGGTTACGCTTATACGGCTGAAAGGGACAGAGCCGTGTATGGTGTTGAAATCATCCAAAAGTGGATTTATGTTCTGAGCTTGTGTCATAATTGCAATTGTTGAAATAGCTGCACAAAAAAGTTTTTTCATCTTAAGAATGTGTTTGGATTTAATCGGTTACTGAATCAAATACTATGTCAATCATCTCCGGGCTGACTCCGGCCGCTTCTAAATAAGGACGGTCGAGTTCCAGACGGTTAATAAACTCTGCATCTCCAAGCGTTTCCAATTGTTTGGAATGTTGATAAGAGTCGATGGCTTCGCGGAATCGGCCGAGAGCCATGTAAAGGTGTCCCCTATTCATATAATCGGATGATTTGGGGGAAGCGGCGATGATCTTTTCATAATACGCGTCACTTCTCTCATAATCACCGGTCAGAAACAGACACCATGCGATAGGACGGAACGCCTTCTCAGGAGTATCTGACAGATACTCATATTTGTAGTAGCTTTTCAGAGCTTCCTCATAAGATCCGGATTCGAGATGGCAGTGTCCGATGTTGAGCGCCACTTTCAAATCATCCGGCTTTTGTTCTGCAATCTTTTGATAGAAATGCAGGGCAGATTCATTGTCGCCGATAAGTTTATAACATTGGGCCAACCGTCGCATTGTCCATAAGCTGTCCGGTCTGATGAGTTCGCTTCGGCGGTATTTTTTTATGGCTTCCTGAATATCTCCATTTTGTTGATGGCAATAGCCTATTTTCTGGAGCAGTTGAGCGGACAGATCGCCTCGCTTCTCCAGAACGCTGAAAATCTCCAGCGCTTCCGGCCAATAACCGCGTTTGAAATAAAATTCACCGACAATAGTAAGAGCATCAGAGTCTTCTATATGTTCAGACAGGATATTTATTGAAGCAAGATTAATGGGTTTGGCAAAAGGATTCCGGAAATCAGACTTTCTTCTGTAGAGATTGAAAAAACGATACAAATCCTGTATGTATTTATTGCAAATATTCTTTCTATCGTCTTTTTCAGGGTTCAGTTCAGAACTTCTGAGTTCGGACAGATTGATATCCTGAAGTTTGAACTGGCTGAGCATCATGCGCCTGTTGGCAGACGGAATGCGCTCTAATGACAATACAATTGAATATTTGTCTCCGTCACACATCATTGGCGATGACAGGATAAGTTCGATTATGTCACTACTCGTGTCATCGACAATATTCGCGATTGAACTATGCTCCGGAGAGAAAGGTAAAAACCAATTGGCAACGTCATTGAAAAACGAGAATCCTTTGAGGTGAGAGAATGTGTTCATCATCACATCTCCGCCATCAGCCTGCAACTCACTCAATTCCTTCAACCGGTCGGCAAGCCCCGATTTTTCAAGCAACTCCTCCCATTCCGGATTCGCGTCAATAGATGATATCTCATCGTCAGCGGCAGATCCGTCTATTTTTTTCAATATGTCGGGGCGCATTTTCATCATTTGGGGGATTATCTCATTCTGGAGCTTCTGTGAGATCCGCTCGGTGTCTCTGGTCCTGACAAGTTCGAGGAAAACCATCTTCAAATCGTCCTGCCAACTCTTTTTTTCAAAAACCGTTGCCATCACATCTTTGAACCGCCGCCCTTTCAGCGATTCTCTATGAACCCACATGCCCAGCATCAGGCCAATCAGAGCTTTTATCTCTATTCTTGATGAGCCGTTAAGATACATCTTAGCCAGCAATACAAGCCTTGATTCATCATAATATTCCAATGCGCCTAAAATCAAAGCAGACAAAATCAACTCTTTGAATCCGGACGACAGCGATTCGTTTGAAAACAGGGATTCAATTTCTTTTGACACCTCTTTTGTAAATGGAAAGGCTGTCCATATCAGGTTGAATAATCTGACAGACAGAGCTTCAATGGATTTCCTGAGTGAATCCGACTCATATCGGGCGGAGGGGTCATGGATTAATGTGGCTGCAACATACTTGTTGTAGTCACGTGAGTATTTATGAATCAGCTCAATGATTGAAGAATCCGGCTGCATGGCTTCATAGCGGAGTATGCTGAAATATTGGCGGGGAGAATCCACCGTTTCCACATGGCGCATAATCATGGCTGAAACCCGAAGCGCTTCGGCTGTCAAATCTGAGAGCATATCGGCACGCCCCGGATCTTCAACTCCATCCAATGCGTATTGGCGGAGGTAGCCATAGCTTTCCTCTATATTGTCGATATCACGAATTATATCCCAAGGAGCGCATGATATCGCGGCCATAGCTCTAAGATGAGCCAATGATTTTCCTAAACGATTATTTGACAAATCGTTTTTAAACAGATTATATGTTGAGGTTATATTTTTTGATGACATCAGTCGGTCTTGTTTTAGTTACAAAAATACAACTTTCTTTCTACAAAATCCATGCCAACAGCCAAGCAATATTATAATTTAGAGGAAATTTCCGTAATTTTGCAATTAATTATGATTTCATTGGATCAGAATATTTGGGATTGGATAGGGTTAAACATTAAAGCCTCCCCTGATCGTCTGCGGCTTTCAAACCACGGCGATGATGAGAAAATGTTTGCAATTACTCAGATAGACTGCCGTCAACGGACTGCCAATAAACTTTCGGAAACGCTTGCATCATTCCCGAAATTCATCTTTGACTCGACTATCGCCGCTCAGCAGTCAACATCCGATAGTCTGGCCGGATTTCATAGTTCGCTTATCAGGGCCGGCGCATCAGTGCTTGACATGACCGGCGGGCTTGGAATTGATGCATTGCATTGTTCAAGAGTGGCCTCTAAAGTCGTAATGGTGGAGAAGGATGCTTTCAGGGCGGAATGTGCTGCCTACAATTTCCAAGGTATGGGTGTGGAAAACATAGAAGTGACATGCGGAGATAGCGTTGACATGCTGAACGAAATGCCGGACAATGAATACGATTACATATTCATAGACCCTGCGCGTCGGGGGGCGAATGGCGAGCGTCTTTATGCGTTGTCACAATGCATGCCTGATGTGACCACGATTCTTGATGAGATGTTGAGAGTTGCGCCAAATGTGATAATAAAAGCATCTCCAATGCTGGATGTCAGTCAGGTGCAAAGGGAACTTCATTCCGTTTGCCGAATCATTGCATTGGGGACAAGATCGGAGTGCAAGGAGCTTATTATCATTTGCAAGCGAGGATCGACAACGCCAGTGGAATATTCGGCCGTCACAATTCTGCCAATAGGAGATGTTGAATTTGATTTCCATGATGATGAAGCATCGGACGTAGCTATGATGGCGGATAGTCCGAGTGTGGGCGATATCCTCTATGAGCCATATCCATCGATTGTTAAAATGAAGCCGTTCGGAGCGTTATGCAATCGGTATGACGTTAGCAAACCGGCTATGGACACTCACCTTTTTTTTAAAACGACAATTGATGAGGGATTTCCGGGTGTGCCACATAAGATTATCGAAGTAGCAGAGTTCAACAAACGCTCCATTATCGATTTATCGGCAAGATACACGGAAGCGGATGTGACGGTCAAGAATTTTCCGATGACATCAACGGAACTTGCCGCGCGAATGAAGTTCAGCCCTAGCGGAGAGATCAGATTGTTTGCATTTCGCACGGCCAATGGGAAAAAACAGATTGTTATTGCCAGACGGCTGTAGAGATCCGGTATCGGTTCTTATCATTTCTGGAACATCCGAGCCATAGATCGCTTGTCCTCGCGTTCTTTTATTGATTGACGCTTGTCATATTCTTTCTTGCCGCGACCGATTCCGATAACCATTTTTGCCAGCCCTCTGTCATTGATAAAAACACGCATCGGCACAATTGTCATGCCTGTCTCTTTACCGCATTTGGCCAACCGGGCAATCTCTTTTTTATTGAGTAGCAATTTTCGGTCACGGCGGGCTTCATGATTATTGTATGTGCCGTAGAAATATTCGGCAATATACATGTTTTTTATCCACACGCCGCCATTTGCCACATAACAGAACGTATCAACCAGACTTGCTTTGCCATTGCGGAGAGATTTTATCTCAGTTCCGGTCAGCACAATTCCGGCAGTAAAAGTTTCCGATATGGCATAATCAAATGTCGCCCTCCGGTTTTTTATGTTTACTTCGTTCTGTTTCATGGCGTTCGGGTTCTAGTATTGAGGCAATATGAGATTGAACAGATATTGCAGCAGATATGGCGGAAGAATTATGGCGCATATTGTCATGATAAGGAATGAACCAACGCCGTTAAAACTAACGCTCAGATATCTCAATCCGCGCCAGAGAATATACATTGCATAAATCGGCATTACAAATGAAATTGCCAATTCAACCGGAATGCAATTTTGAATCAGATTAATCAGAGCAAGCAGCCCAAGGCCATAGATGATAAAGGTGTGACACTTACGCATACTGAACTCCCCATCAATGCATCCTGGCAGATAGAGAGTGAACACGAATCCTGCTATAAAATAGGACACGAAATATTTTATAAAGCATACAACCGCTTGCTGTATCAGGACAACGATGGAAGCATCGGCCACAAAAAAATACTTGACAGGAACGGTCAGAGCAACAATTGCAACAAATGGGATGAATCCTTTTATGAGCAATTCTCTTGCGTCAAATCCATCGGCAGAGACATCCTCCCACCCTTTTAACGGTGAAAGAATCAGTTGAAGCATATCGCGTAGGAAATATAGAATAAACATTATGTCGGCGCGTTTTTAAAAACATGTGCAAAAATAGCTAAATTAGATCAATTTGGAAACACTGTTCGGATAAATCTCAAACTATGGATTGACGAATGGCGGATTATGTCACTTTTTTTGACTACTTTTGTGGAAAATTTCAAACAAAAATAAAAATGATCAAAACAATTCTTTCCATATCCGGTCGCCCCGGACTTTTCAAATTGGTAAGTCAAGGAAAAAATATGCTTATCGTTGAATCACTTTTGAATGGCAAGCGCATGCCGGCGTATGCTCATGATAAAGTTGTGTCGCTTGGAGATATATCCATTTATACACTTGATGGAGACGTCCCATTGGCAGATGTGTTTGAAACGCTCAAAGAGAAGAACGAAGGTAAGGCTGTCGATGTAAAGGCTATGGATAATGATGCCTTGCGCAGCTACTTTTCAGAGATTCTTCCGGATTTCGATGATGAAAGAGTTTATACGAACGATATCCGTAAGGTGTTCCAGTGGTACAATCAGTTGATTGCGGCAGGCGTGACAGAATTCAAGGATAAAGAAGCCGCCGAGGATCAAGCTCCGGAAACTGAATTAAAAGCGGATTAAGGCGTAAGCGGAGGAATATAAAATCTGAATTTGTTAAATTAATACAGACTCTGAGGCATGGGCAAACGTTTTGTCCGCTTAATTGAATCTAACGATTCCATGTTGCGGCTTGTGAATGAGGATTTCAACATACTCCCCATATTAAGTCGGTTTTCCATTCCTTTGGGGTTTGGCTCCAAGACAATCCGTGATGTTTGCAACGAGGCGGGTATCGATACGGATACTTTTCTTCTGATCGTAAACTTTACTTTGTCGGGGGAGATACCTTCTCACGGCAACACAATTAAAGAAGCTATCGGAATAGTGGATTTTTTGCATAATTCACATGATTATTTCCTTGGATATAAGCTTCCTCACATACGTCATAATCTGCTGGAGGCTCTTGATGACAGCTATTCAGACATAAATCCTGCCATAATCAATTTTTTTGATGAATATGTCAACCAGGTCAGCAATCATTTCGATTATGAAGAAAATTATGTCTGGCCATATATACGCAGCCTGAACGGATCTCATCCCCAATCGGCATATAATATACAGACATTCAAAAAACACCATGATGAGATCAGCGAAAAGCTGTCGGATCTGAAAAATATAATATTGCGGTATTACACGACCTCGATGCCCAACAGGATGTATGATGCGCTGGTCGATATATTCAATTGCGAGGCGGATCTTAATTCACATCATGCGATCGAGAACCGAATATTGATTCCAATGGTGGCGGAGATTGAACATAACAAGAAAAACGGATAGGAATAAAATGTTTGAAATCTGTATTGTTTCATCATCCGATATCATTTCATCCGGGCTGGCTTCCATTCTGGCAGTGGCGAATATTCCGAACACAAACATTACGATCTATGATCCGGAAGAATTCATAAAGGAGCTGGCCGATGATAACACTGCCCCATCATTGCTGTTTGTCGATATATTGTCAATGAATACATCGATGATTGAGTCAATCCGGAATTTATGCCCGAATTCATGCCACATCTCAGGCATCTATTTCTCCGCTTTGCCGACCAAACGGACTGATATATTTGATTCGCTGGTGTCAATCTATTCAGACAAAACGGCAATCAGGCGGATTGTCGAGCAGGCAAAAAGCCGTCAAAAGCCGGATGATATTACAACGGACGAACTGACACCACGCGAGAAAGAGATTGTTGTCGGAGTTGTTAAAGGTTTTTCCAACAAAGAAATCGCCGACACTCTGAACCTGTCTATCCACACCGTGATGACACACCGCAGAAATATTGCATCGAAACTTCAGATACATTCTCCGTCCGGCCTGACCATTTATGCAATAGTAAGTAAACTGGTCAGCATTGACGATATAAAATCGGGAGTGCTTAAATAAACGTCATTGCGTATTGTTTGGGCATGACGACGCCTAAACACGGTTTATTGCTCCGATCAGTTCGTTTATGTCATTGATGCCGTGACGAATACAGTAGTCTTCGATGTAATCGATAATCTTTACAGTCACTGCGGGATCGATGAAATTGGCTGTGCCTATTTCAACTGCAGTTGCACCGGCCAGGATAAATTCCAAAGCATCACGTCCATTCATGATTCCACCAAGGCCTACAACCGGAATATTCACAGCCTTTGCTACCTGCCAGACCATCCTGACGGCAACCGGACGCACTGCCGGGCCGGAAAGTCCACCTGTAATAGTCGATAGGCAAGGCTTCTGCCGTTCAACATCAATGGCCATTCCCATCAATGTGTTTATAAGCGATACGGAATCAGCGCCTTCAGCTTCCACGGCTTTTGCTATTTCAGTTATGTCTGTGACGTTGGGCGATAATTTGACAATGACCGTTCCATTGAACGCTTTTCTGACAGCTTTTGTGACAGAGGCCGCTCCTTCCGGAGTCGTTCCGAAAGCCATGCCTCCTTGCTTTACGTTAGGGCATGAGATATTAACTTCAACAGCGCGGATATCGGTCTGTGACTCTATGCGTTCGCAGACTTTTACATAATCATCTATTGCCGCTCCTGATACATTGACAATAAGTTCGGAGTCAAAATTTTTAATGCGCGGATATATCTTATTGATAAAGTAATCAATACCTTTGTTTTGCAGACCGACAGCATTCAACATTCCGGACGGCGTTTCTGCCATACGCGGATATGGGTTGCCCTCTCTTGGCTCAAGTGTTGTTCCCTTTACGATATAGCCCCCCAGCCTGTCAATATCGATAAAATCAGAGAATTCCTCACCGTAGCCAAATGTGCCGGATGCGGTCAAAACCGGATTTTTAAGCCGGAGGCTGCCAACTGTTATGTTAAGATTCACCATGTCAGTTCATTGATGTTAAATACCGGGCCTTCAGTGCATACACACACATTGCCTCTAACTGTTTTTTCAACACAGCACAAGCATGCTCCAATTCCGCATGCCATCATGTTTTCTAAAGAAACCTCGCAATCAGCATTAATTTCTCGAGCTTTGCGGGCAACTGCTTTCATCATCGGTGCCGGGCCGCAGCAACAGATTTTATCCCATTGTTTGTCTAGTACAGAATTAAGTGTTACGACTCCCGGTTCACCCTTCGATCCATCGTCTGTGGAGATATGGACTTTACCTATTCTTTCAAAACAATCAATTTCAAGCAGGTCTTTTTCTGTGCGTGCGCCAAGCAGAAACTCGGGATTAAAACCTTTAGAGCTTAACACTTTTCCGTATTGCAACAGTGGGGCTACGCCCACACCGCCACCTATCAGCAATATGCGGCATGGACTTTCAGGAATAGAAAATCCATTCCCCAGCGGGAGAAGCAGATTCAGGGTCTCTCCATTTTTTAGTTCAGACATCCATTGAGTCCCATCTCCGGCAATTCTCACCAGCAACCATAGTTCATTGTTTGTTTCATTTACGTAGTTTATAGATATGGGTCGTCGGAGAAATGTTGTCTTGCTGCCCGACACCGAAACCTGAACGAACTGCCCCGGATAAATCTCAGGCAGGATGCTGTTGTCGGCCGGGATAAGTCGCAGGAGGGAATAAGCGGCATGGATGCGCCTATTCTCAACCACCCGGAAATCCATGATTCGTTTCTTCATAAGGTAAAATCTTTGGTTTACAAAGTTAATTAATCTGTTGGAAAATGGCAAAATAAAACACCGGTGTCTGATTTTTTGATTCAGACACCGGTGTGCTATGCAGATTGTTGTGTTGTTGGCTTAGATCCAGCGGACGTAAGCAAAGTCCTGACGATGCGGGAGATTCGGATTTACGGGATAAATGCGGAATCCGTAACGATAAACTCCGGCATCATTTATCTTTTCATTAAGTTTGAATGTGATCACGTCCTTATCTTCGGATACGATTGTGAACGGTTTGACTTCATAAAGTTTCTCAATGCCGTTTTCAACACGGTATGAGACATGCTCCAGTCCGATGCTTCGGCCAAGACCGTTGGTGTCAATTTTGACTTCAACTTTATATGAGTCGCCGGTAGCAGCAGATTTCAGATCTTCGGTTTTGAACTCGATGACTTTAACGCCGTCCCAGGCCTCAACAAATTTTTCTTTCCATTCAACAATTTCTTTTGCCAACGCATAATTCTTTGCTTCAAGTGCTTTGAAGCGTTTTGCTTCGGGGTTGTAGAAACGGTTGATGTAATCGTCTATCATGCGCTTCATTGTGAAGTGAGGTGCAATATGGCCGATAGACCCCTTGATATACTGAACCCATTCGGGTGAGTATCCTTTTGAATTTTTGGCGAAATAAAGCGGAATAATTTCGTTTTCAAGCATCGTGTAGATTGTAGCTGCATCCAGACGATCCTGCTGCGACTGATCGGTGTATGTGCGCTTGTCAGTCAATGCCCATCCGGCATTTTCATCAAAGCGGTAGCCTTCATACCACCATCCGTCAAGCACAGAGAAGTTCAGCACGCCGTTCATCTCTGCTTTTTCGCCGGATGTACCGGAGGCTTCAAGCGGACGAGTCGGGGTGTTCAACCAAATGTCAACACCTGTGACAAGACGTTTTGCCACAACCATGTTGTAGTCTTCCAGGAATATGATCTTTCCAAGGAATTGCGGCATGCGGGAAATTTCCATGATGCGTTTGATCAAGCCTTGTCCTGCGCCATCGGCGGGGTGAGCTTTTCCGGAGAATACGAATTGAACCGGGAACTGCTCGTTGTTGACAATCTTTGCAAGACGATCCAGATCCGTGAACAACAGATGGGCGCGCTTGTAGGTGGCAAAACGGCGTGCGAAGCCAATAATCAGAGCGTTGGGGTTTATTTTGTCAAGGATCTTAATGACAGCAGACGGATCGCCTTGATTTGCAAGCCATTTTTCTTTGAAATCGCGTTTGACAAATTTGATGAATTTGTTTTTCATTTTCATACGCATATTCCAAATGGCTTCATCGTCAACCTTGAATATGTTTGCCCAATATTCGGGATCGCTCTGATGATCAAACATCTCAGCACCGAGGTTGTCTAAATAGAATTCTTTCCATTCGGAGGCGGCCCAAGTCGGCATGTGAACGCCGTTGGTCACATATCCTACATGGCTTTCTTCCCATGTGTAGCCTTTCCAGATGCCGGCAAACATTTTCTTGGAAACTTCCCCATGAAGCCAGCTCACACCGTTGGCCTCTTGAGATGTGTTTAGGGCGAATACGCTCATCGAGAAGCGTTCGGGAGTGTCAGGATTCTCACGGCCCATATTCATCAAATCCGGCCAAGAGATGCCGAGTTTGCCGGGAAATTCATGCATATATTTTCCGAAGAGATCCTCATCGAAGTAGTCATGTCCGGCAGGAACCGGAGTGTGAACCGTATATAATGACGAAGCTCTAACCATTTCCAGCGCAGACTGGAAATCGAGACCTTTTTCCTGTACATAATCAACAAGACGCTGGAGGTTGAGCAATGCCGCATGTCCTTCGTTGCAGTGATAAAGCGTTGAGTTAACACCCAATTTTTTCAACATCAGAATGCCGCCGATGCCAAGCAGATATTCCTGTTTCAGACGGTTTTCCCAGTCGCCGCCATAGAGTTTATGTGTTATCGGACGGTCAAATTCACTGTTCATGTCGAAATCCGTATCCATTAGATACAGCTTCATTCTGCCGACGTTCACGCGCCATATATGTGAGTAGATGATGCGTCCGGGGAAAGGAACTTCAAGAATCATCGGGCGGCCATCCTCGTCCAGCACCTGCTCAATTGGCAGCTGGTTGAAATTCTGAGGCTCATAGTTGGCCACTTGCTGTCCATCGACAGAAAGAGTCTGAGTGAAATATCCATAACGATAAAGGAAGCCCACAGCAGTCATGTCAACGCAACTGTCAGATGCCTCCTTGATATAGTCGCCGGCCAAAACTCCAAGACCGCCGGAGTAGATCTTAAGGCAGTTGCAAAGACCATATTCCATAGAGAAATAAGACACTGAAGGAATGTCTTTGCGCATCGGTTTGCTCATATATTCCTTGAACGATGCATATACATGCTCGATGCGTCCCATCATTTCTCTATCATCGATTATTTCTCGCAGACGGTCGGAGGATATCCGCTGGAGTAGCATCACCGGATTTTCGCCGGTTGAGCGCCATAGGTCAGGGTTGATGTCACGAAACAATGCTTTAGCCTCGCTGTTCCATGCCCACCAGATGTTGTGGGACATAATGTCAAGAGGCTTCAACTGAAGCGGAAGCTCTGCTACCACGGTCGCATCGCGAAAGATAGGGGTATTTGACTGACTAACTTTAATTTTCATATTAATTTGATTTTATGTTTTTCTTGCTTTTAGTTTAATATAGGATATATATATTATAATATGTGTTGGTGAAATCTTGAGTTCTTGTGTTCTAGTGCAATTTCAAAAGCATCCAGATAATACTTGATAAAAAGATTCCAGTTGGCTTTTGATGCCGTTTTTGAAGATGCGCTGTTTATAGTGTCAATGGCGTTTCTGTCACAGCATGTAAGGAATTTCAGCGAGTGGGATATCCGGTCGGTCACTTCGCCGTAATTGCTGTCTGTGCGTTCGACAACGTCAACGCCTGACTCTTGAAATCCGATGGAGGAATCCTGACAGATCCATTGCCCGAATCCGGATAATGATGTTGTTATCGTCGGGATGCCGAACGCTATGCTTTCGAGAGGCGTATATCCCCAAGGCTCATAGTAGGATGGGAATACTGTGGCATCCATGCCAATCAACAGTTGGTAATATGACAGATTGAATATGCCGTCATTGCCGTTTAAATAGCAAGGAACATATATGACTGTCACCCGACTTGAACTGTCGTTAGAGAAGCCCAAACCATGAATGCGGTTGACTATGACATCCGAATCATAGTTATGAAGCTGATGTGTGATAATCGGATCGGGAAGTTGGTCGTGTCCGGTCGATTCAAGCGAATTTTTAAGATCCGGACGCGCATCCCCGCTCCATGCCGGAACCATTACGAATGCAAGCACCTCACGGCATGGATTCATGCTCTTCAGTGCATTCAGCGAATCAAGGAAAAGGTCAATGCCTTTGTTGCGGTACTCGCAACGCCCCGATGTGCATAATATGAATGTGTCATCCGTGAATTCTTTACCGGTCAGGACGCTTGCCACATTGAGCAAAGATTTGCGGGCTGCATGATGTTCGGCTTTGAATTTCGTTTTAGTCGGTACGAATGTAGGCTCAAATCCGTTTGGCGTCACAATATCCGGTGTTTTTTCCAGCAATTGCGTACATTCAATGGCGGTGATGTCACTTACGGTTGTGAAACAGTCAGCCTGATGTGCGGCAGCCTTTTCAACGGAATGTTTGGACTGCATGTTGAGTTCCTGAGCCATCTGGTCGCCGTTGTAGCCGCGCATGTAGTCATACAGCGGTTTGCCATTACCGCAGATGCTCCTTCCGATGGATGTTGCGTGAGTGGTGAAAACCGTTGCAACCTCAGGCATGCGCCATTTTGAATACAACAGTCCCATTCCTGTGGTCCACTCATCGAAATGAGCTATTATATTCTTGTCCTTACCGCCAAAATGGTTATATAGACTTTCGATGATCAGTCCGGCGGCGTGACTGAATGCGCAGGCTTCATCATAGTCGCCGTATGCATGCAACGAGTCAACCCCATATAGCTCCCACATTTTGCCATAAAATTCATCTTTGACTGCATACATGCCATCAAATTTGACAAGAATGGCAATAGGCTTTCCCGGAATGTTCCAACGCCCTACTCTGACGGCGACACCGTCCGGAAGGTTCAAATTTTTTTTCCAGGCTTTAAGCAATGATGCGGTCTCAATGAAATAAGGCGATGGATTGCTTTCGGTCCAGACGTCCGGTCCAATAAAAATCAGTTTATCCTTATATAGTTTCTGTAGATTTTTTGCTTTGGTCGATAGCACTGTATAGATGCCGCCAACCTTATTGCAGACCTCCCAAGAGGTTTCAATAAGCAAATCAACATCTACTTGATCTTCATTCATAAATTATTATTCTATAATTTTTGCGCAAAGATACTCAATTTTCCGACAACTAACAACCATCCCCACAATTAATGAACGCAACCGCATCAAATTTTTTTCATTCAATTTTTCTTCAAAAAGTTAAAGTGTATTGATTTCTCGCGCGACAATCGTATTCAGGCGTTTAGATATCAAAAGTTGGCAAATAGATAAGAATCATGGCGGATTCTCATTTTTTATAGTTAATTTTGCAATGTTATTTGTAAAACCGAATGCAATGAAGATTTTAGTTACCGGAGCTAATGGACAACTTGGCAGAGAAATGAACCGCGTTCTGGAACAGAATTGTCCGGGAATCACCGTTTATACGGATATAGATTCCCTAGATATAACCAATGGTGATGCCGTTGGCCGGTTTATAGAAGAAAACAGTTTCAGTCATATTATAAATTGTGCAGCATTTACGGCCGTTGACCGGGCGGAGACTGAACAGGCACTATGTTATAGCATCAATGTCGATGCTGTTCAAAACATAGCCAAGGCTGCATTGAAAACCGGGGCAAAGGTGATACATATTTCAACGGATTATGTTTTTGACGGAAAGTCTTACCGGCCTTATAAAGAGTCGGATAAGGTGAATCCGGTTTCAGTCTATGGAAGCACGAAACGGAAAGGGGAAATGATGCTTTTGTCATATTGCCCGGATGCAATTGTTTTGCGCACGGCGTGGCTGTATTCCCCTCATGGTCACAATTTTGTCAAAACCATGCTTAAAGCGGGAAAAGAACGGCCGGAATTGCGGGTGGTTTTTGATCAGGTAGGGACTCCGACTTCGGCAACAGATCTCGCATCTGCCATATATTCAATAATAAATGCCCGCCAGTGGATGCCAGGTATATATCATTACACTGATGAAGGCGCTATCTCATGGTATGACTTCACCAGAGCGATCCACCGGATTGCGGGAATAGATACATGCAGAGTCGTTCCGGTGACAACCGATGACTACCCTACCCCGGCATCACGACCGCATTATAGCGTTCTTGACAAATCCAAAATCAAAAAGACATTTGATATGATAATTCCTTATTGGGAGGATAGTCTCAGAGATTGCATAGCGCGGATAAATAGCGAGCAGAACGTAACAGAATAGACCAACCACACAAAGATACTACCTATACAGCAATGTCACAATTAACTGACGAAATTTCACGCAGACGCACTTTTGCTATAATCTCACACCCGGATGCGGGCAAGACCACCTTGACAGAGAAACTGCTCCTTTTTGGCGGAGCAATACATATTGCCGGTGCGGTCAAATCCAATAAGATAAAGAAAACGGCCACCAGCGACTGGATGGAAATAGAGAAGCAACGCGGCATATCCGTTGCCACCTCTGTCATGGGGTTTGAATACGGGGATTATAAAATCAATATCCTGGACACCCCCGGCCATCAGGATTTTGCTGAAGATACGTATCGAACGTTGACCGCTGTTGACAGTGTTATAATTGTGGTTGATGTGGCAAAGGGCGTTGAGCAACAGACCCGAAAGCTGATGGAGGTTTGCCGTATGCGCAATACTCCGGTCATTATTTTTGTCAATAAACTTGACCGCGAAGGACGAGATCCGTTTGAGATTCTTGATGAACTTGAATCTGAGCTGAAAATCAATGTGCGTCCTCTTTCCTGGCCTATTAATATAGGTGAAAAATTCAAAGGGGTATATAATATTTACGAAAACACCCTGGACCTGTTCACCCCTAGCAAACAGAAAATATCCGAGCGTGTGGAGATAACGGATATTAATGATGCGAGGATCGATGAAGCGGTCGGAGAGGCTGATGCGGCAAAACTTCGTGATGATATTGAGCTTATCGAAGGGGTATATCCACAATTGAATGTGAGTGAATATCTTGAAGGCAAACTGGCTCCCGTCTTTTTCGGCTCTGCGCTAAACACATTTGGGGTCAAGGAATTGCTTGATTGTTTTGTTAAGATTGCACCAAGCCCCAAACCTATAACGACAGAGGAGCGTGTTGTAGAACCTCAAGAGGAGAGTTTCTCCGGATTTGTGTTTAAGATTCATGCAAATATGGATCCGAATCACCGGTCATGCATAGCCTTTGTGAAGATCTGCTCAGGAAAATTTGAACGCAATGCGCCTTATAAGCATATCCGTTCCGGCAAGGTCATGAAATTTGCCGCACCTACGGCATTCATGGCTCAAAAGAAGAATATTGTAGATGAAGCTTATCCGGGAGATATTGTGGGTATCCCCGATACAGGTAACTTCAAGATCGGAGATACGCTGACATCAGGCGAAATATTGCATTTCAAAGGGCTGCCAAGTTTCTCGCCCGAGATGTTCAAATATATCGAGAACACCGACCCGATGAAATCAAAACAACTTGAAAAAGGCATCCAGCAATTGATGGATGAGGGTGTTGCTCAGTTGTTTGTCAACCAGTTCAATGGTCGAAAAATAATCGGAACTGTGGGGCAGCTCCAATTTGAAGTGATCCAATATCGTCTGCTTCACGAGTATGGCGCGCAGTGCCGTTGGGAATCGATATCGCTTTATAAAGCGTGCTGGATCGAAAGCGATGATGAAGAGGCTCTTGCGGCATTCAAGAAGCGCAAACATCAATTCATGGCTGTGGATCGAGAGGGTCGGGATGTTTTTCTGGCTGACTCAAATTATGTTCTTCAGATGGCGCAGTCTGATTTCCCTAAGATCCGCTTCCATTTTTCGAGCGAATTTTAGCCTGTCCGGAATAACTGAATATGTGAAAGATTGTTAGCGGTGCAAACTGCTGCTTTGCTTTGTGTGTTTAGGTGGTGTATCTAATATTAAATGCTATCATCATGAACACACAAGAAAATCAGTGCGCAGCCAAGGCTGCGGAGTCCGTATCAAAGGCAGCCGCGAAAGTGAGTGCCGAGGCCGCGAAGAAAGCAGCCGAAGCGAAGAAAGATGCCGCTAAATCCGAGCTGTCAGAGAAGTATGAGGCAGTAAAAGATAAAGTCTCGGCAACCGCCGGCAATATTGCCGATAAGGTGTCTGATGTTACCGGCTCTTTGGGTTCGAAAGCCAAGAAAGTGACCGCCAATATTCTTGAATCAGCAGCCGAAAAAGCAAGCGATCTGGCAGACAAGATTCGAGACTAGCCGGGATTAATTACCACTGCATCAAATCAAAAAGTCTCCGAGGGCTGACCTCAGAGACTTTTTGTGTAGCGGGACCGAGAATTGAACTCGGGACCTCCGGGTTATGAATCCGACGCTCTAACCAACTGAGCTATCCCGCCATGCTTTGCTTAATTGCGCTGCAAAGGTAGGGGTTTTTATCGGACTCACCAAATTTTTTTGCGCATTTTTAAAGCGGTAAATTTCGTTGAATAATGTAATTGATTAAAAATTAGTGCGTTTATAAGAAAATAATATTTCTCTCTTTATCCATCCGTTATATTTATGCGTTTTTTCGGTCGTCAAATGATCATGAGCGGGTCGAAAACGGCTGTATAAAACGCAGATAACCTGTCATATTATTTTTAATAAACTTTTATTGCTCATTGCTGAAAAATAATGGCTTGAGCGTTTCAGTATGTTTAGGGAATTTCGTAATTTTGCAACATGAAAGCCACAATGTGAAATCAAAAGCAACCAAACAATGTCAGATTTACGACCAATCAAAACCGCATTAATATCAGTTTATCATAAAGAGGGACTTGACAACATCCTGTCAATGCTTCATGCCGATAATGTCAAATTCATTTCCACCGGAGGAACAAAGGACTATATAGAGCAGTTGGGCTATCCCTGTCAGGCTGTTGAAGACCTCACCTCATATCCTTCAATCCTCGGCGGACGCGTCAAGACGTTGCACCCCAAAATTTTCGGCGGCATATTGAACCGTCGGGAAAACGATGGCGATAAAGCGCAGATTGCGGAATATGAGATTCCGGAGATCGACTTGGTGATTGTTGACCTATATCCTTTTGACGCCACGGTGGCAAGCGGAGCACCGCATGCGGATATTATTGAAAAGATAGATATCGGCGGCATCTCATTAATCCGTGCCGGAGCGAAAAACTATCGCGATGTTGTTATTGTTGCGTCAAAAGCACAATATCAGCCATTGGCGGATATGCTGGAGAAGAAAGGCGCGAACTCTGATTTGACCGACAGACTTTTCTTTGCCAAAGAAGCGTTTAAGGTCTCATCGGGTTATGATTCATCGATATTCAACTACTTCGAAACATTCAGCGGTGCACCACAGCCGGAAGCATTGCGGGTGGCTCTTGATGACAAGAAGCAACTTCGTTACGGCGAGAACCCACATCAGATCGGAGCGTTTTTCGGAAACTTTGAACAGATGTTTGACCAGTTGCATGGAAAAGAAATTTCCTATAACAATCTTCTCGACATCGATGCCGCAGTTTCGTTGATTTCAGAATTCGAACGTCCGACATTCGTAGTTCTAAAGCACAACAATGCTTGCGGATGCGCTACTCGCGAAAACATTCTCCAGGCCTGGAAAGATGCGCTTGCAGGAGATCCGGTGTCTGCGTTCGGCGGCGTTCTGATAGCAAACCGCCCGATTGATGAGGCTACCGCTGCAGAGATAAATAAAATTTTCTTTGAGGTTGTTATTGCTCCGGAGTATTCCGAAGAAGCGTTGGCAATACTCTTTCAGAAGAAGAACAGGATTGTCCTTCGTCAGAAAGAACAGTTGAAACAGAAGATGCAGTTCCGCTCCGTGCTTAACGGCGCTCTTGTTCAGCAGCGTGATTTGGCTGTCGAGACTCCTGACAATCTGACAACCGTCACCGAAATGGCTCCGACCGAACAACAGATTTCCGATATGCTGTTTGCCAATAAAATTGTGAAGCATAGCAAAAGCAATGCTATCGTACTTGCTAAAAATGATATGCTGCTGGCTTCCGGTATCGGACAGACATCGCGCGTTGATGCCCTCAAGCAGGCTATAGCCAAAGCCAAATCATTCGGATTTGACCTGAATGGAGCGGTCATGGCTTCTGATGCGTTCTTCCCATTTGGCGATTGTGTCGAGATAGCGCATCAGGCCGGAGTAGAAGCTGTCATACAACCCGGCGGATCAATACGAGATCAAGAGAGCGTTGATTATTGCAACAAAGCAAAGATCGCTATGGTCACCACCGGAATCCGCCATTTTAAACACTAAGTGAAATTATATTCAAGAAAAAAACTAATTATAGATAAATCCGAAAAATGGGACTGTTTTCATTTAATAAAGAGATTGCTATTGACCTTGGAACGGCCAATACCATCATAATACATAACGATAAAATCGTTATAGACGAGCCATCAATCGTGGCAATCGAGGTCAGCACAGGGAAACCTAAAGCCGTCGGCAAGGAAGCGCAACAGATGCAGGGTAAGGAGAACGAAAATATCCGCACTATCCGTCCTCTCCGTCAGGGTGTGATCGCTGACTTCAATGCCGCTGAAATGATGATTCGCGGCCTGGTGCAGAAGGCCAGTTCAAAAAGCCGTTGGTTCAATCCTTCGATGCGTATGGTGATTGGAATCCCATCAGGTTCTACAGAAGTTGAGATCCGTGCTGTCCGCGACTCTTCGGAGCATGCCGGCGGACGCGATGTCTATATGATTTATGAGCCTATGGCTGCCGCACTTGGCATTGGCATTGATGTTGTTGCCCCTGAGGGTAACATGATTGTCGATATAGGCGGCGGAACAACCGAGATCGCGGTCATCTCTCTTGGCGGCATTGTTTCCAACAAGTCCATCCAGATAGCAGGTGACGACCTGACCAATGATATTCAGGAACACATGCGTCGCGTTCACAATGTACGCGTGGGAGAACGTACGGCTGAGTTAATCAAGATGAATGTCGGATCGGCTTTGACCGACCTTGATAATCCGCCGGCAGACTATATCGTTCATGGTCCGAATGTCATGACCGCACTTCCGATGGAAGTTCCTGTTTCATATCAGGAAATCTCACACTGCATCGAGAAATCAATCTCAAAGATAGAGACCGCCGTGCTTGCCGCCCTCGAACAGACCCCGCCCGAACTGTATGCCGACATAGTCAAGAATGGCATCTATCTGGCCGGCGGAGGTGCGCTCCTGCGTGGCCTCGACAAGCGTTTGACAGACAAGATCGGCATTCAGTTCCACATTGCTGAAGATCCCCTACTGGCTGTGGCTAAAGGTACGGGTGTTGCTCTTAAGAATATCAATAATTTCTCATTCCTGATAAGATAACGGCGCATATTAATTCGGGGCAACGGATAGATGGATAATCTGCTATATTTCCTGATAAAATGGCGTTCATGGATGCTGCTGGCAGTTTATATCATTATAAGCTGTGTGCTTCTATTCGGGTCGAATCCTTATCAACAGTCAGTCTATCTGACCTCTGCCAATTCGGTGACATCGGGAATATACGGAGTGGCAAATAGTGTCACGAGTTATTTCAATCTTCATGATATCAATGAGGACCTGCAACGTAGAAATGCAGAGCTTGAACTGGAGATAATCGGCATGCGCGACAGATTGAAGCGTCATGAAGAATTCGAATTGTCTGATTCATCCGGAATAATACCTGACACAGCCGCCACCAAGAGATATGAGTTCATTATAGCCCATGTTATCAACAACAGTGTTTCCCGATCACACAACTATATCACCATCAACAAGGGTACGATTGATGGGGTCAGACCGGAGATGGGGGTAGTTGATCAAAACGGTGTTGTCGGTAAGGTTAATGTGGTCGGGCCACATTCGGCAAGAATCATATCATTGTTGAATGACAATCTGCGCATTTCATGTAAGGTCAAGGGAACGCAGCAGGTAGGCTCGCTGGTGTGGGACGGCAATGACAGCCGGTATGCTCTATTGGAGGAATTGCCGCGGCATTCCACATTCAATAAGGGCGATACGATTATAACAAGCGGTTTTTCAACCACGTTTCCGGAGGGCGTGCCTGTGGGCGTGATCGAGAAAGAGTTGAAAGAGTACGATGAGAATTTTTATACGCTGAAGATCTGTCTGTTTACCGACTTTTCAAAACTCAGCATTGTCCGATTGGTAATTGACAATATGGCTGAGGAAATCAAGATGGTTGAGCGGGATCTTGATGAAGACCAATCAAAAAATCAGCATTGACGATGAACAAATCTGCAATATTCCTCTTTGGATGGTCAGTCATATTGATACTGGCGCAGGCGCTTGTGTTCAATCATGTCTGCCTGTTTGGATATGCTGTTCCGCTGGTGTTTCTGTACATCATCGTCAAACTTCCGATGACGATGTCTAAAGAATGGCTGTTTACAATCGCATTTGCCGTAGGTCTGATAATTGACATATTTTCCGATACATTAGGTATGAATGCTCTCGCGTGTACGGTGACAATGGCAATCCGCCGCCCCATAATCCGGCTATACGTTGCACGCGATGAGGAGTTGCCCAATCCATATCCCGGACTTAAATCGTTCGGTTCATTTACATTCGTCAAATACGCGCTGACGGTCACGTTGGTCTATTCCATTTTGATTTTCTTCATTGAATCATTTTCAACGATCGGAATATCACGTATATTGCTGCGGATTGCAGCCAGTACACTCCTCACGTCGCTTCTCTTATTGGGAATCGACAGCCTAAACGTTAGAAGAAGTGAGAAAAGACTATAATCTGGAAAAACGGAAATATGTCATAGGCGGCTTTATTTTAGTCATTGTTATTCTATATGTCATAAAGCTTTTCAACATTCAAGTGCTTGATGGCAAATATAAGGATGATGCTGATTCAAATGCTTTTATGCGAAAAGCCGTTTATCCGTCACGAGGCATTATCTATGACCGTAACGGCAATGTGGTTGTGTTCAACCGGCCGGCATACGATGTGATGATGATTCCGCGCGATGTTCAGGAGTTTGACACGCTTGACTTTTGCAATACGCTTGGAATGACAGTCGATCAGCTTCGTCAGCGTTTTTCTGATGTCAGGAACAAGCGTCTCAATCCCGGCTATTCCAAATATTCGCCCCAGACGTTATTGACCCACCTGACGGCAGAAGACTATGGCAGACTACAGGAGAAGCTGTATCGTTTTCCCGGGTTCTATATCCAGCAACGTATCTTGCGAGAATACAATTATGATTGTGCGGCTAATGTTCTGGGAAATATCCGTGAGGTATCGCCGGCAGACATAGAGCGTGATCATTATTATTCCCGGGGGGATTATACCGGCGATCTTGGTGTTGAAAAAAGCTATGAACGCTATCTGCGTGGAGAGAAAGGCGAAGAAATCCTTATCAGGGATGCAAACGGTCAGATTCAAGGCCGATATAAGGATGGGGCGCAGGATAAAAAGGCTATCTCCGGCAAAAACATAACGCTAAGCCTTGATATTGAGCTTCAGAAATATGCTGAAGAATTGATGCGAAATAAGATTGGAGCAGTTGTGGCCATTGAGCCGGAGACCGGTGAGGTGCTTGCGTTGGTCACCAGTCCGTCATACTCCCCATCGCTTCTCGTTGGACGAAGCCGCGGCAAAAACTACAGGATGCTGCGTGAAAATCCATATAAACCGCTCTTGGATCGTTCGATCCAGGGTGCATATCCACCGGGCTCCACATTCAAACCGACACAGGGTCTGATCTTTCTGCAGGAAGGCATAATAACGCTCGGCACATCATATCCATGCAGTCATGGATATATTAACTCCGGACTGCGTCTCAGATGTCACGCACATGCATCTCCAATAGCCCTCAAACCGGCGCTTCAGACATCTTGCAACGCATTCTTTTGCTGGGGATTCAAACACATGATTGACAGGAAAGGGAAATATGGGACTCCGGCAAAAGCCTTTGAGATATGGAAAAATTATCTTGTGGAAATGGGCTACGGCTATAAGCTCGGAATCGACATTCCCGGAGAGAATCGCGGATTTATTCCTAATTCCAAGACCTACAACAAGGCATACGGCGAGGATCATTGGAGCGCAAACTCCATAATATCCGTTTCAATCGGTCAGGGAGAGATTATGGCAACCCCGCTTCAGATAGCAAATCTGGGCGCGACAATAGCCAACCGCGGATGGTTCATAACGCCTCACGTTGTCAAAAACATACAAGACACGGTTATTTCAAATGAATTTGTTGACCGTCATGTTCCGAATATTGACCGTCATCATTATGAAGCCGTTGCCGAAGGCATGAGAATGGCGGTTACCGGCGGCACTTGCCGTCTGGCCAATCTTCCGGATGTAGAGGTGTGCGGCAAAACCGGAACTGCTCAGAATCCACATGGCCGTGACCACTCGGTTTTCCTCGGTTTCGCGCCATACCACAATCCCAAGATTGCGATTTGTGTTTATGTGGAGAATGCCGGTTTCGGCGCTACTTTCGGTGTCCCGATCGGCAGTCTTTTAATAGAAAAATATCTGAAAGGCGAGATCGCAGAAAATCGCAAATATATTGAAGAACGAATGTTAAACTCAAACACAATAGTCAATAGTGGCGTTAAGAAACACTGAACAATCGTTATGGCGCCATATAGACTGGATTACAGTGGTGCTTTACCTGCTGATGATAACCGCCGGTGTCTTCAGCATATATGCTGCAAGCTATGATTTTGACAATGCAAGCATCTTCAGCTTTGATGAGTTTTCCGGCAAGCAGATACGTTGGATCGGGTTAGCATTGTGTCTGGCCGTTGTCCTTCTGATTTTTGATTCAAGAGTCTATGAGACATATGCGCTCCCTATCTATTTGATAATGATAGTGGTCATGCTGGTCACTATATTCGTTGCTCCGGAAATTAAAGGATCTCGCTCCTGGCTTGTGTTCGGGCCGTTGCGTTTCCAGCCTGCGGAGTTCGGTAAATTTGCAGCCGCACTAGCTCTTGCCAAGCTTTTCAGCGGATATAATTTCAAGCTGGGTTCTCGCGAAAGCTATATTAAAGCCTTGTCAATAATATTCATTCCTGTGCTTCTTATCTTGGCACAAAAAGAGACCGGATCTGCGTTGGCTTATATGGCTTTGTTTTTTGTACTATATCGTGAAGGTATGAGCGGGCTGGTACTCCTTGCGGCATTTTGTGCGGTTCTGTTTTTTGTCTTGGCAGTCAAGTTTACCGATACGATTTTCATGGGAATTCCGCTTGGAGAAGCAATGGTGTTTATTCTCATAATGATTGTCATGGTGCTGATGCTCGCATTCTATTGCCGTCACTTTACGGCAGCCCGCAATGTTTTTCTTTGGTTTGCCGCAACAGCCATTATAGCATTGACAAGCTCGTTGGCCGGATTTACGCTTCCGGGGATGGTTTATTTCCTTACCGTTATATTTATAGCCTGCATCTATTGTGTTCTTCTTGCGCTAAGGGTAAAAGCCAGAAAATTGCTTATAACCACCGGTGCAGTGATAGTTTCTGTCGGATTTCTGTTCTCGGTCAACTATGCGTTCAATAATGTGCTTCAGCCGCATCAGCAAAAACGTATTCGTGTGACATTGGGAATCGAAGATGATCTGCTCGGGGCCGGATATAATGTCAATCAGGCCAAGATCGCTATTGGCTCAGGTGGTTTTTCCGGCAAGGGACATCTTAATGGAACGCAGACAAAACTAAAATACGTTCCGGAACAGCACACGGATTTCATCTATTGCACCATCGGGGAAGAACAAGGTTTTATTGGTTCTACAGCCGTGTTGATCGCATTCCTTATCTTAATACTGCGGGTTATCCACATCGCCGAACGCCAGCCTTCGATATTCGGACGCGTCTATGGATATTGTGTGGCATCATACTTTATATTCCATTTGGCCATCAATATCGGAATGGTTATAGGCCTGTGTCCGGTTATTGGCATCCCGCTTCCGTTTTTCAGTTATGGCGGATCATCATTATGGAGTTTTACAATCCTCCTTTTCATCCTTTTGCGTATTGATGCTGCCCGGCGTCAGCATCCGTCATTCCTATAAATAAATATTTGTATCTCAACCTCCCATTTATTATCTTTGCATCTTGATGGAAAACATCCTCTACATATTGTTTTCAGGATTCTTTATCGGGGTTTTTATTTCAGCCCCTATGGGTCCGATCGGGATGCTTGTCATACAGCGCACTCTCAATAAAGGGCGTACATCAGCTTTATGCACCGGTGTCGGAGCTGCTATCTCTGATATTTTCTATTGTCTCCTGACCGGTATGGGGCTATCGTTTATCACGGATTTTATTTCGGCAAATCAGAATATTTTACAGATAATCGGCTCTTCCGTGTTGATTGTATATGGATTATATCTTTTTAAGGCAAATCCTTCAAGGGTTCTTCAGCCGACCGATATGACCGCCAACACGTATTGGCGTGATTTTGGCTCCGGATTCTTATTCACGTTCTCAAATCCGTTGATTCTGTTCTTTATCGGTCCTCTGTTCGCCCAGTTTAAGTTCATGGATACCAGCTATTCCGGGATTCACTATTGTTTCGGTTATTTGGCAATAGCCGCCGGGGCTCTTTGCTGGTGGATCGTGATCACCTATTTTGTCAATAAAGTACGCTCGCATTTCAATGTCAGATCAATGTGGCTGATAAACCGGATAATAGCGTCAATACTTCTTGTTATGGCTCTTTTTGGCTTATGTCACGGAATGTTTAATTTAATCTTAACTCATGAATAATAATTCGCCCAGACTTTCTGTCCCATATCTTCCTGAACTTGATGGATTGTCATCAGATGAAATAATCAAATATCTTGATGAGCGGGGTACGCGTCAGACAATAGAATGTCTCAACTGGAAAAAGCAGTATCCCTATCGTCCGTTGACGGTTGTGGCAATTGCTCATTCCGGCAAATATATCTATATTGATTTTATTGTACGCTGCAACTATCTCAGAGCTGTGAACTATAAGAATAATTCATCTGTTCATCAGGACTCATGTGTTGAATTTTTCGTATGCCCTGACGGCAAGCTGCCCTACTACAATTTTGAATTCAACTGCATAGGGACAATCCATGCGGCATGCAGGCAGGATCGGCACAATGGCACCCCCCTGCCCGATAGCGAGCTGGATAGAGTGCTTAGATTCCCATCGTGCGGGTCGCGTCCTTTTGAAGAGCTGGAAGGAATGTTTACATGGAATCTTCTTGTGGCAATTCCTATTGACATAATGGGACTTAAATATGAAGGGAAGCCGATTGCAATGAAGGGCAATTTCTATAAATGTGCTGATTTGACAACTGCTCCCCATTTTCTCAGCTGGGTTCCGATAGACACGCCTGAACCGGATTTCCATCGTCCGGAATACTTTGCCGATATCGTGCTGGAGTGAAAAAACGTGTCATATTTATTTTGCGGAATCAAAAAAATGGTATAACTTTGCATCGCAAAACCGAAAGGCGATGCAGAAAGGCGATTTAGTGTAGTGGCCTAGCACGCCACCCTCTCACGGTGGAGACCCGGGTTCGATTCCCGGATTCGCTACAACAGACGGAACGTGTGTCATTTGATCTGACACACGTTCTTCTGTTTTCTTGGCTTTGTAAACTTTTATCATTACATTTGTAACGGCTAATATTCATGGCAATATGACTCCATTGTTTTCTATCATAACTGTCACATTTAATGCAGAATCGACATTGCCGCCGACTCTGTTGAGCCTTCATGAGCAGACATTCTCTGATTTTGAGCATATTGTGGTTGACGGATGTTCGAAAGACTCGACAATCGAGATAGCAAAGGAGCAGTCACTCCCCCAATCCCACATAATATCCGAGCCGGACAAGGGTATCTACGATGCAATGAATAAAGGACTGCGCCGCGCATCGGGAAAATATGTTATATTCCTTAATGCCGGCGATGCGTTTCATTCGCCTGAGACATTAGAGCATATAGCCCGGTCTGTTAGGGATAATGATTATCCGGATATTGTTTATGGGCAGACTCAGCTTGTTGACGAAAAACGTAGATTTATCGCACCTCGGCATCTTGTTGCACCCGAAAAACTGACTTTTAACAGCTTCTCAAAAGGCATGCTGGTGTGTCATCAGGCTTTTATCGCGAAAAAGGAGATTACAACGGAATATGATCTGTCATACAGATTTTCTGCCGACTACGACTGGTGTATCCGTTGTCTTCAGAAATCCGGTTCTAACATATATATCCCTCAGACGTTGATCGACTATCTGTCAGAAGGAACGACCACCGCCAACCATCGGGCGTCATTGCGCGAACGCTATGCAATTATGTGCAAATATTATGGTCATATACGGACTTTTTTGAATCATATACGATTTATTCCGCGATTTGTTATCAATAAATTAAAAATGAAATAATCCATAACTCTCATGACAACTTTCTACGTAGCGTCAAACGGACAGCCGACAGGCCCATATACCATTCAACAGTTGAGGCAACTAAGCATCAACAAAGCGACTCTTGTTTGGAACGAATCCATGACTAACTGGACTCCGGCAGGAAACGTTGCTGAACTTCAGGAATTATTTGCCACGCCGCAGCCATATTCTCAGCCGCCGCAATCTCAGAACAGGACGGAGGAACAGAATGGAATACCAGAGCAGCGAATTGTTGGCTTTAAGGAGGCGATAATACGCGGGCTGACCAACTATTGCTGCTTTTCCGGCAGGGTGTCACGTTCCGAATTCTGGTTTTTTCAACTGTTCATCGGGATTGTTAATTCTGCAACTTATTTTACTTTATTCAATCTGGCTGTGATTGTTGGTGCTGATACATTGATACCGCTGATACTCTCCTACTTGGTGTATCTAAGCCTTTTCCTCCCCCACCTTGGCCTGAGTTGGAGACGCATGCATGATGTTGGTCACAGCGGGGGCTATATATTTATGGCGTTGATTCCTGTTGTCGG
>CAYTLU010000358.1:0-31555 GCA_964438665.1 uncultured Bacteroides sp. | reverse complement strand
GAAGAGATGGGTCTGTCGAAGCGCACGGTAAAGGACCGCATCATCTTCGCCGGCCGGAAATTGCAGAATCTCTTTGCCGCAGGCCGTTAAGCCAAAGAAACCAAAGAAAAGACAAAAGAATAGCGTTTTATTGATAGAATCTAGGCCACTACAGGCTAAGATCCGAATCGCCCGCTGCTGCTCCCTGTTGATAGGGATGTGTGCAGCGGGCTTTTTTTGCGAGGTATGAGGGTATCGGGGCGGTGAAAAATTTTACAATTTGATGCGGTTGCGATGTAATGATGTTAAATTTTATTAGAATATTAAATTTTTGTTTCTAACTTTGCGAAAGGAATCGATTGCGCAGTCGGCGCGGGGATTCCGACAAGCTAACCGGACGCGCTCCGATCATGTCAATAATAATGAATTACAGTTTTTTAGATTTTCTGGGATTGTTAGGTGCCGTCGGCTTGTTCCTTTACGGCATGAAAGTGATGAGTGAGGGTTTGCAGAAAGCGGCGGGCGACCGTCTGCGCAACATTCTTTCGGCGATGACCCGCAATCGCTTTACCGGCACACTGACCGGTTTCCTTATCACGGCATTGATTCAAAGTTCGTCGGCATCAACGGTGATGGTGGTCAGCTTCGTCAATGCCGGCCTGATGACTCTGGCGCAGTCAATGGCTGTGATCATGGGCGCTAATGTCGGAACTACTTTTACGGCGTGGATAATCGCCCTGTTCGGTTTTAAGGTCGATATTTCGGCATTCGTGCTGCCGCTGATCGGACTGTCGGTGGTGATGCTGTTCTCCAGCAAGAGCCGGACGAAGTCAATGGGCGAATTCATCGTGGGCTTTTCGTTCCTGTTCATGGGGCTTGACCTTATCAGCCAGTATGTTCCTGACATGCAGAGCAATCCCGAAATGTTTGCGTTCCTTCAGGAATATTCCCAGATGGGATTCGGCGCCGTTCTGATATTCCTTCTTGTGGGCATAGTGGTGACGATGATAATCCAGTCATCGGCGGCGACATTCGCCATAACATTGATAATGTGTTCAAAGGGTTGGATCGATTTCAATCTGGCGTGTGCGTTGGTGCTTGGGTCCAATATCGGCACAACAATCACGCCGATTCTGGCTTCTATGAGCGGAAATGTCGCGGCGAAGCGCACGGCGATGGGGCATCTGCTGTTCAACTTGCTTGGAAGCGCATGGGTGCTGTGTGTGTTCAATCCGTTTGTGGAGCTTTCGGCGTGGATCACCGAAGGGATCGGGCAGGGCAATCCGGAGGCGCTTTCCGGTTATGTCTCAAATTTGCAGATGACAAATCCGGAGATATATAACCACTTGTTTGACAATTCGCTTCCGGCCGGCCATCCGGCGCTGGCAGCAATCGGCAAGATGCAGCTCAGTGTCTCGTTCGGCCTGTCGATTTTCCATACGGTGTTCAACCTGATCAACCTTGGAGTGATGATCTGGCTGACGAATGTCTATGTCAAGATTGTCTGCAAACTCGTGCCTACCAAGCACAAGGAAGATGAGGGCTTCCAGCTCAAATTCATCTCCGGCGGCATGCTCAATGCATCCGAACTTAACATCACTCAGGCAGAGAAAGAGATTGCGGTCTTTGGCGAGCGCGTTGAGCGCATGATCAGGATGGCAAAGAAGCTTGTTCACACAAAGAAGGAAAGCAAGGACTTCACGGAACTTTACTCGCGGCTTGAAAAATACGAGGATATCTCTGACCGCATGGAGATAGAGATAGCCCATTATCTCAACCGCTGTTCGGAAGGCCGTCTGTCTGTTGAAGGCAAGATGAAAATCGCTGCCATGCTTCGCATTGTCAGTGAGATCGAGAGCATAGCCGACTGCTGTATGGGCACCGGAAAGATCCTTATCCGCAAAAATCAGAGCTATGCAGAGTTCAATGCGGAAATCTACGATAATATCGACACGATGTTCGGATATGTCAGCAAGGCAATGTCCAACATGCTCAAGATACTGAAGGATATAGAGCGAGCACGCGAATCGGAGATTCTCGACTCTTATAACATGGAGCGCGAGATCAATAACTACCGAAACCATCTTCGCACATCGAACATCGAGAACATCAATGAGCATCGCTACGAATATCAGGCCGGAATCTACTATATGGACCTGATTTCGGACCTGGAAAAGACCGGCGACTATATCATAAATGTGGTGGAAGCCGTGAAAGAACAGCGGCAAAACGAGGCCGATTGAGGACCTCGACAAGAGTGGAGCGAACGCTGAAAAGCCGCTTTGTAGGCCGATTGTTGCGTTTAGAAGTGAAAAATCGATTAAAAAATTATGACAAAAAAGCAACAAAAATAGTTCTGGTTGGAATCTGAAAAAAATCAATGTAATTTTGTTTTGGATTTGAAGAGTCATTAATGGATCTATGACAACAGAAGTTAAATTTTCAGGAGCAACACAAGACGGTAGAATCCTTATCGTCGATACTGACGGCATGTCCGGAGAGCTTTTGCAGTTACGCTTTGAGTCGGAAGGATTCCAATGCGATTTTATAAATGACGGACAGTCCGCGCTGAAGAAGGATCTGTCCGGCTACAATATTGTGATCGTAGATTTGATGGATCAGGATTTCAACGGTCTGATGTTTACTCGTGCGGTCAAGACAAATCCTGATACATTCAACATCCCGGTCATCATTCTATCCGGCAAGGCCTCAGAGGATGATATTGTCGATGGCCTTGATGCCGGGGCTGATGACTACATCGCAAAGCCTTTTTCATCGCGTGAACTGGTTGCAAGAGTGCGGTCGGTTGTTCGCCGTCGCCGTATGATGAGTGTTCGCCGTGCTGCAAATGTGGTGCGTGTCGGTGATCTGGCGCTGGATCTCGGTGCCGGAATTGTCACAATCAAGGGAGAGCGTCTGAGCCTTACGCGGACGGAGTTTTTGATACTGGCAATGTTCATGCGCAATCGCAACAGTTTCTTTGAGCGTGTGGAGATCCGCCATGAGGCATGGGAAGATGAAACAACCGTGTCGGATCGCGCGGTCGATACGAATATCTCCCGACTGCGCAAGAAATTGGGCGAATATGGCCGCTGTATAATCAACCGTCAGGGTTTCGGTTATGGTTTCGTTGACTGAGGCGTTGCCTCCGGCATCCAATCCGGATCTGCTTGAAGCCGGATGTGACGAAGCCGGGCGCGGATGTCTGGCCGGGCCGGTTTTTGCCGCTGCCGTCATCCTGCCGCCGGATTATTCCAATGCATGGCTCAACGATTCAAAGAAACTTAGCGAACATCGCCGCAATCAGCTGCGCCCGATTATCGAGAATGAGGCTTTGGCGTGGGCGGTTGGAATTGTGGATCATGCCGAGATCGACAGGATAAACATTCTCAATGCATCGATATTAGCCATGCATCGCGCGCTCGATGCACTTTCGGTCAGGCCGGAGGCTGTGATTGTCGATGGCAATCGTTTCAAGCCCTATAAGGATATTCCGTGGACCACGTTTGTCAAGGGCGATGGCAGGTTCGGCAACATAGCCGCAGCTTCGATTCTGGCAAAGACACACCGGGATGAATACATGTCGAAGCTCCATGAGCAGTATCCTCAATATGGATGGAATGTCAACAAGGGATACCCGACAGCCGCCCATCGCAAGGCTATTGCCGAGTTCGGTCCGACACCGTTCCACCGGATGTCGTTTCGTTTGCTTGACCGTCAGCTGACGTTGTTCTAAACCAAAAGGCAGTTTTGCGGAATTAATCTATAACTTTCATCCGAAATACGGAATTGAGCGGTTGTCATTCCAAATGACTATTCGCGAATCATATCCTTAGCATATAGCCGCTTGCGTTATCAGTCGCCAATGCGTGACTTTATTCTGTCTTTCCGGCATATTCCAATATTTCAGGACGGTATTCAAAATGCATCGTGTCATAATGATACCATGCGCCGCCCCAGATAAAACCATGCTTACGGAATATCTCAACAATCTTTTTGGGTATTTTGTTGGCATACCTCAACTTGTCAGTCTCTTTGGCATTGGGGTTCTTCCAAAGCCAATAGTCGGAATAATCCACCGCTATGTCGAAGGCTATGCCGTAGCTGTGGGCGCTCTGCCGCTTGGCACCCCTTACCGACCGCCAATAAAATGTGCCGCTGCTTTTCAGATACTTGCGCAATTCCGGATGTCCGGCAAGTTCGTCAGCCACCTTACGCAACTGCTCAGCCGCCCCATTTACCGAAGTGAACTGCACCGTCTGTCCGAACCATGACACCTTGACAAGTTTCTTCCTCACTTCCGCCGCCGAATTGCCATACATTTTTTTGAAAAGAGCCTCGTTGCGTGAGCGTCCGGCATCTGCCAGATATTCGGGAGCGCCGTCAGGCTCCTTATATTTGACGTAGAACATATCTTCGATGTCGCTGTTGTCGAGCATCGTCGCGAAGTCTTTTTTCTTGCCGTCGTCATAGATAATATCGGAGCCATCAGTAAAAAGTATTTTGCCATCGGCATAACCTTTTATAAAGTCGGGATATGCAGCAATCAGGGCTTCGGCTCCATCGGGGATGTCACTGTCTGCATCTTCCGGATCATCCGGATCATCCGCCGTATCAACTAAGGCGATAGAATCGACACGGCTTTGTCCATCGAAGTTTCCCGCCTTGCCCGCACAGCCAAGGGCTATCAATGCGGCAGCAAACGCCGACACTGCAATAACCATCTTATTCATATCGTTTTATCAATGCGATGTTGTGTTTCTCCACTGACGAGAGACTGCTCTCTGACACTTCATCATACCGAGGCTCGTACCAGCTGAACCCGCTGAAATAGTTACGCAAGTCGGCACTCTTGAATTTGCGCCCATGACGAGCATAAATGGTGTTGCGGAGTATTCGCAATTCCTGTTTTCCGAGTCCGGCGACATCGTCATCTGTCAGACGAATGTAGCAGACCCAGTCGGAATAGTCTTCGGTGAAACCTATGGAGCGGTGCGAGCCGGTCTTCTTAGGCGCAGGAACTGCGGCTGTTGTCTCGCCGCTTTCATATTTCTTGATAGCACTGATATTCTCCCGTTCGAGAGTGCTGAGATATTTGTCAATATTTTGATACTTTGGAGTGTACCATGACAGTCCACCGAAATAATCGCGCAAATCCCCGCTTTTGAAAATATAGCCGTGCCGTGCGAAAATCCAGTTGCGCATCAACCGTAATTCACCCACCGGGCGACCCGCAAGGTCAGCCGTAGTCACCGCACGCTCCGACAACCAGTCGTAAGTATGTTCATCCTGCTGTGCGCCGGTAATCGGGAATTCGGAGACACCTTCGACCTCCGCTTCTTCATAAACCGCATGGCTATCGACTGTCTCACTCGTTACGGCAGGCTCTTTGTATTTAAATATAAAAAGTATAAAAAGCAACAAACCGCATATTATCGTACCCACCACGGATATTACAATGATTAACAGAGTATTGTTTTTACGCTGCGGCTGTTGCTGTTGCACAAGCGACGACTGACCTCTGTGGTTCGTCTGCTCCGGTGGTAACGACGGTTGCTGCACACCGCAATTCGGACAATATCTCACCCCATCCTGAATCGCATGATTGCATTTGTAACAATTCATTTTTTTACTTCTTTGTAAAGATACATCTAATTTGTTGACAAAGATATTAAAACATTATGATATGACAAAGTCGCGTAAGGGTCAGGGGACGCCGCGCAGATTAAACAAGCAAGAGCGAAATCAGGCAAAATGTTTAAAGAATTCGATTTTTGGAGTAGAGAAATAGATTGTTCTAAACCAAAAGGCAGTTTTGCAGATCAGAAAACGGCTGACTTTAGAATCGTGCGCTCCGGCGTCACTGTCATCTCCATTTCCGCCCCCAAGACCATCGGCATAGCCTCTCCGCCATGACCGGCAGGAATCCCGAATGCAACCGGAAAATCATAGTCGGCAACCATTTCACGTATCATTTCTTCCATTGAAGAGTGGTTGCGGTCGGGGAGGTAGTCGGTGAAACGCCCTACGAGAAGGCCGGCCAACTGTGGGAGAACACCGCTCAACCGCAATTGGTAGAGCTGGCGTTCGATCTTGTAGATGGGTTCGGAAATGTCCTCGATGAACAGGATTGTTTGCGGACGGATGGCGTTGAAAGGCGTGCCGAAAAGTCCTCCCAACACAGCCATGTTTCCACCGGTCAGAGGTGCGCTGACATGCCCTGCGCGGTTGAGGGGATGAGCGAGAAGCGAACAGACCGGATTTTCGCCTGACAGAATGCGGCATAGAGCCTTGAAATTCGGGTTGTCGCCGCCGTTGGCACTGATGTGTTTTGCCATCGGACCGTGAATTGAGGCTATGGCATGAGCCGAGAGGAGAGCATGAAGAGCGGAAATGTCGCTGAATCCCACCAGCCATTTGGCATTGGCTCTGAGATCCAAAAGATTGAGCTGTTCGAGCAGTTGCACGGCTCCGTAGCCACCGCGAGAGCAGATTACGGCATCTGTTTGCGGATCGAGCAGCGCATTGCGTATGTCAGACAGCCGGTCGGGCAATGGCGCACTGTAAGATCCGTGGATATTCAGGGCATTGGGCATTATGACCGGTTGCCATCCCTGCCGCTCCAATATGGCCACAGCCGCTTCCACATCGTTTTTGCGTGCGATTCCCGCCGGCGACACGATTGCTATCCGGCTGCCCGGGCGCAGCGGCTTCGGGATGATAAGCGGCCTATTGAATAATGGTTGTCCCTTCATCGGTCACTTCCATCATGATTGGCGCGCCAAGGACAAGCGGAATGTTGACTTCGGCGTGTCCTGCCGGGACTCCGAATGCCACCGGATAGTCATAGCCGGCAACCATTTCATGGATCATCTCTTTCATGCCCTGTTCGTCAGTTCCGGTAAAGTCACCTACAATCAGTCCGGCAAGATTTTCCAGAACGCCGCTCAGCCGCAGTTGGTAAAGCTGGCGCTGTATCTTATAGACCGGCTCATCGACATCTTCAATAAACAGTATCGACCCCGGTTTAATGACGTCAAAAGGCGTGGAAACCACCCCATTGATGACAGCCATGTTTCCACCGGCAAGGCGGCCGTAGGTTTCCCCGGTGCGGTTGAGGGGATTATGGTCGATTTCATACGTTATGTGGCGTCCTTTGAGCATTTCGAAAAGAGCCTGGCAGCTTGGGCTTGGCACACTGTCTTGGAGCTTGAGATGGATTCCCATCGGGCCGTGAATGCTGGCGATTCCGTGATGCGACATAAGGGCATGGATAGCGGAAATGTCGCTGAACCCTACAAGCCATTTGGCATTGTCGCGAATTGGCAGCGAGTCGAGGCCGGCAAGCAGATGGACCGATCCATAACCGCCGCGCGTGCATAATATGGCTTTGACTTCGGGATTCAAAATGGCATCGGTCAGGTCGGAAAGCCGCTCTTCCACCGTGCCGCTGTATTCTCCGTCCTGCCCATTGGCGTGAGGGCTTACGTAGGCTTTGAACCCTTCGGATTCGAGAATTTGAACCATCCGGGCGAAGTCGGCGTTGACCGCCTCGCTTGCCGGAGTCACAATTGCGATAAGGTCACCTTCCTTCAATGGTTCGGGAATGATGACATTGTCGGCCGGCAACAAGGGAGACCGGTCGGAGATGTACATTGTCACACGATTGTCAGTCAGAGTGTCGGCCAACTCCTGAGCCGCTACATCAGCGGCTGCTGCCAGAATCGACAGCATTAGAATTTTGATGCGAAAGGTAATCATGATACAGTTACGTTGATTCCGGCCGCACGGACAAGGCCGGCAATGTTTTCAATTTCATCCCGCTCCACTTTCTGCAGATTTTCCGCAGGAGTCTTGCGGTCAATCGAGTAGAGCATCACTTGGCGCGGCTGTATTATCTTGTAGGATTCGATCAGAGCGTTGATTTCATCATCTGTGGTGTTGTCAATGCACACGCCGTTGTATGTGCCGCGCAGAAGCATTGTCTGAACGATGCATTGACCGGAGAAAGCCGCTATCTGATCGATCACTTCATCAGCCGAAAAATCAGGGTTGTTCGGGCGGTTGATCAGCCGCAGGGTGGGGGTGATTGCAGAATCGAGTTTCAGAATGTTGTTGTCAACTCGCCGGAGAGCCCGGCACACGCTATCGGTGCCGAGACAGGTAGAGTTGCTCAATACGCTGATGCGGACATCCGGGAAATATCGGTTGCGCAGGCTGATCGTATCGTCTATTATGTTTTCGAACGAGGGGTGCATGGTCGGTTCGCCATTGCCGGAAAATGTGATGACATCGAGGCGCTGTCCGGTTTCCTTCATCCGGCTCAGTTTTTGTTCAAGCAGCGCGCTGACCTCTTCGCGTTTCGGCAGTCCTGCTTTGCCCGGCCCTTGGGCGTTGAACCCCGCCTCGCAATAGAGGCAGTCGAAAGAACATACCTTGCCATCGCGCGGCGACAGGTTGACCCCCAGCGATGACCCCAGGCGGCGCGAATGGATAGGTCCGAAGATTGTTTCGTGAAAAAGAATTGTCTGCATTTTTTTTCAAATGAACTATGCCGTTTTCCTTAATTATTTCTTTTTGACATCGACTTTGACTGTGGGAGGGAGCGTATTGTTGCGTTCATCGACAGCATCGATCACCTCATGGGCCAGATGCATGAACGCCTGACCGGTGATGCTGTCACGCAGAGCGATAGGTTCGCCGCCATCGCCGCCGTCGCATATCGAACCGACAATCGGGATTTGGGCGATAAGTTTGATATTAAGGTCGTTGGCGAGTTTGACCGCGCCTTCGCGCCCGAAAATATAGTAGCGTTCATCGGGATGCTTTTCCGGAGTGAACCAAGCCATATTTTCAACCAGACCAAGCACCGGAACATTGACTTTCTCGCCTGTGAACATCGCAATCCCCTTGCGCGCATCGGCAAGCGCAACCTGCTGCGGGGTGCTGACAACGACCACACCGGTCATGGCCAGCGTCTGGACGAGGGTCAGGTGTATGTCGCTCGTGCCCGGAGGCATGTCAATCAGGAAATAGTCGAGTTCACCCCAGTCGGCTTCCTCGATCAGCTGCCGGATGGCATTTGACGCCATAGATCCGCGCCAAAGCACCGGCGCGTCCTTGTCAACCAGAAAGCCGATCGAAATCACTTTCACGCCGTAGCGTTCGACCGGAATTATGAGCTGGCGGCCATCGACTTCGTGCATGTAGATTGGTTCGTCCTCCAGCCCGAACATCTTCGGTACGGAGGGCCCGAAAATATCGGCATCCAGAAGCCCCACTTTATATCCTTCTCTGGCAAGCGCAACGGCAAGATTGCTCGCCACGGTGCTTTTTCCCACGCCGCCTTTGCCGGAAGATATGCCGACAATGTTTTTCACGCCCGGAAGCATCGGTTTCTTCTCCGGCGCTGCCACAGCAAACCGGGCATTGACCGTCACATCGACCTCCGGAGAGATATTTCTGTGGATTGCCGCTTCTGCCGCTTTCATGAGCGAATTGGCAAACGGATCGGGCGATTTAGGGAAAACAATAGAGAAACTGACCTTGTTTCCGTCGATGCGGATGTCATCGGCAAGCATTTCGGAATCGACGATGCTTTTCCCTGAGCCCGGATAGCGCACGGATTTGAGCGCATCGATAATCAACTGTGGATATAGACGTTGCATCTGTAAAAAAAACGATATGGGTTTTATTTATGTTTTATTTTAGGATTACAAAGTTCGGGGCATTGAAGTTCACCGCGGGAGAAACTTCTATATGTGTCATGTTCGATTTCAACATCCGGCTCAGTCAAGGCGGCATCATGTGGCAGGGCGAAGCGGATGTATTTGATTGTCAATCCACGGTCGAGCCATTGCTGTTCGTAGTAGGTCCGGATTTTCAGAATGTCATCCGCCATGCCGGAAGCGTAGAGGTCGGATGTGTCGATCTCGATCGGCAGATGGTTTTCGCGCGCCATTATTGAGGTGTAGGTGTATAGAAACGGACTGTCTGATTTCAGGTTGATTCGTCCGCCATCGGCCAGCACCTGCCTGTACAGTTCCAGAAATCGGGTTGATGTCAGGCGTTTGCGCACCTTTTTCATCTGAGGGTCAGGGAATGTTATCCAGATTTCGGCAACCTCGTCGGGGGCGAAGAAATGAGGCAGCAGTTCGATGTCGGTGCGCAGAAAAGCCACGTTCGTCATTCCGGCATCCGTAGCCTGACGAGCTCCTGTCCACATTCGCGCACCCTTTATGTCGATACCGATATAGTTGCGGTCGGGAAAAGCATTGGCCAGCCCAACGGTATATTCCCCTTTCCCGCACCCGAGTTCGAGGACTATCGGGTTGTCATTATGGAAAAAGTCATTGTGCCAGCGGCCTTTCAGGTTGAAGCCTTTTTCCTGAAGTTCGCTCCACGGATATTGGAACACGATGTCCATCTGCTGCATTTCGCTGAACTTTTTGAGCTTGTTTTTTCCCATAGGCGTTATCTGTTTTGGTGTCGCTCCAAAGGGGCGGGTTGCGTTATTTTCCGAGGTAGATTTCCGTGGGGAAGTGGTCGGAGAAGCCGTTAAGCCAAACGCCTCCGGAATGGGTGCGCAGCGGGTAGCCTTGTCTCGTTCCTTCGGTGTCTTTCAGGAAATCGAAGTTGAGCACTCGTGCCGAGCGGTAGTGCAGGTGTCCGGGTCCGGAGTGTTCGCCGAGCAGCGTTCCGCTGACTATTATCTGGTCGAACAGATTCCAAGAGCCTTTGTAGGCGAGAGTGCCGATGCCGTCATCGAGCTTTTTCCACCAGGGATTGTAGAAGCCGTGAGGCTGCACATCCTCGGCTTTTTTCTTTGCGCCAAGCACCTTTGCGCAAGATTTGTCCTGCGGGTCATCGTTGAGGTCGCCCATTATTATTATTCCCTGATTCGGACGTATAGCCCAAAGCGAGTCGGCAATGTCTTTGGAGAGTTGTGCGGCAGCTTCGCGCAGATATGACGACTGCTCCTGACCGCCCAATCTCGAAGGCCAGTGGTTGACAATGACGCTGACCGTATCGCCGGCCAGAATACCGGTCACGCACATTTGGTCGCGAGTCCGGAACGATTCGTTTTCGGGAATCACAAGACGATGGTTGGTCACATCGAGCACACGGAACAGTCGCGGATTATATAGCAGACCGACATCGACCCCACGGCGGTCGGGCGAATCGTGATGGCATATCTGGAGCATCCATTTGCGTATCTGCGGGTCTTTCACAAGATCCTGAAGAACGGACAGGTTTTCAATTTCCGAAACACCTATGACCGCCGGCCCCATAGGGGTGTTTGGAGAGGTCATGTTGGAGATGGTCAGCGCGAGATTGTGGATTTTAGACCAGTATTTTTTACTGCCCCATTTGTTTTTTCCGGAGGGCGTGAATTCATCATCGCGTCCGAGCGGATTGTTGGGGATTGTGTCGAAAAGATTTTCAAGATTGTAGAAAGCAACACCGAAACGCTGAGTAGCATCGTGCATTTTCTGGGCAGAAACACCGGAAGCCATAATCACGGCCGTTACGGCAAGCAGGCAAAAACGTTTGAAATTCATAGAAAGGGTATTTTTTTCGATTAAACCGAATTGATTTTCGTTGTAAAATTAAGTAATATATCGCAAAAAAGACAATAAGAATTGATAAAATCAGAAAAGATTATATGCCCGATTAAATAATTATGAAATTCTTTTGAAAAGGCGGGGTAGATTCGTTTAAAATACTTAATTTTGATGGTTGAATGGGTTGCTTTCGCAATGAAATCAGTAGAGAAGAAACGGAAATCGTGAAGCGTACAACTAAGAATAGAAATAGAAATCAAATAATTAACCTTAAAAATTTATGAGACTAAAACTGTATTTGCTAATGTTGCTGACAGCCACTTTCCCGATGCTGGCCCAACAAGCCGTGACGGGAACAGTTGTCGATGCCACGACAGGCAATCCTGTTGCCGGCGCGGCTGTTATGCTCAACAACCAAGGGACGGTTGTGATTACCGGTCCTGCAGGTGACTTCAGTATCAGCAATGTCAATCCGGGCAACGATGAAATCGTCATCGCCGCCTACGGCTACAACGACTTGAACCAGCCGGTGGCAATCATCAACGGCACGAATTCTAATCTTGGAGTTCTGAAGATGATCGGCATCAAAGATGTGTCGAGCGCGTTCAATGAAGTTCAGCAGGAGATGCTGTTTGACCAGAACGCAATCGAAGATGAAGAGGGCAACACCCAAGGCGTCAGCGTTCTGACCGGTGCATCAGATAACGTCTATTACAACGCTGCCAACTATGATTTCAGCGTGATGCGTTTCCGTATGCGCGGCTATGACTCCTATTTCAATACCACCTACATCAACGGCATTCCGTTCAATGACCTTGCCCGCGGCCGCTTCAACTACTCGACACTCGGCGGCATGAACCGCGCATTCCGCAACCGCACCACCACTCTCGGCATGGGCGCGTCAAGCTATGGTTTCGGCAATATCGGCGGCAGCTCAAACATCAACACCATCACGGAAAGCTATGCCCCCGGCTTTTACGGATCAGCGGCATATACCAACGCCGCCTACATGTTCCGCGCGATGGCACTCTACTCGACCGGCATCAACAAGCATGGCTGGGGTATGACGGTAGGCGCAATCGGCCGCTATGCCAACGAAGGCGTCACTCCCGGAACGTTCTACAAATCGGGCGGTTGGTTCCTCTCCGTAGAGAAGCAGTTCAATCCGCGTCACTCACTGACACTTACCACATTCGGCGCGCCGACACAGCGTGCAACAAGCTCAGCCACATATCTTGAGGCATACGATCTTGCCGACAACAACCTGTATAACCCCAACTGGGGCTGGCAAGACGGCAAGAAACGCAGTTCGAAAATCGTTGAGACTTTCGACCCCACCGCCATCATCAACTGGATATGGAAGCCGAAAAGCGGTACAACGCTGAACACCGGCGCAGCTTTCCGTTCGGTCAACTATTCGACATCGGCACTCAACTGGTATAACGCACGCGACCCGCGTCCGGACTACTACCGCTATCTGCCTTCTTACTGGGCTGACAATGAGGAGGCCTACGAAATGTACACAGACCTTTGGCACACTTCCGCGTTCCGTCAGATCGACTGGAACGGGCTTTATCAGGCCAACAATCTCAACAACGCTGCCAACGCCGCCAATCCCAACGGCCCGCAGAAAGGTTCGACCTACATTCTGGAGAACCGCCACAGCAATCAGCTCAACTTTATCTTCAGCTCAGTGCTCAACCACAGGCTGAGCGACAAGATGAGCCTTCAGGCAGGCGTTTCGGCAAACTATACCCGCGCCCACTACTACAAGAGCATCCGCGATCTTCTCGGCGGAGAGTTCTGGCTGGACGTGGATCAGTTCTCAGAGCGTGATTTCCCCGGCAATCCCCTGATTTTGCAGAACGACCTCAACAATCCCAACCGTCGGGTTGGCGAGGACGACAAGTTCGGTTACAACTACTATATCAACGCAGTTCAGGCCAAAGCGTGGATTCAGAACATGATCACGCTTCCGAAGTGGGACATCAACTACGGTCTTGAACTGAGCTACACGCAGTTTCAGCGCGATGGCAAGATGCGCAACGGCCGCGCGCCCTACAACTCCTATGGAAAGGGCGAAACCCACAAGTTTGACAACGGATCGCTGAAAGCCGGCGTAACCTACAAGCTCAACGGCCGCAATGCATTTTCCGTTCACGGCGAATACACGACAATGGCGCCGCTGTTTGAATATGCCTACATCTCTCCGCGCATCAAGGACGATGCAATCGATGGCCTTTCAAGCCAGCGAATCTTCTCGGTCGATGCTTCCTACAACTGGAACTACCGACGCTTCCGCGGATCAATCGGCGCATTCTTCACAAACATGTATGACCTGACCGAACGCACATCATACTATGATGACCAGTATTCGACATTCATGAACTATGTGACCAAGGGAGTCCGCCAGAACTACAAAGGCATCGAACTCGGCATGGCGTTCAAGATAACCCCGAGCCTGACCGCAACCGCAGCGGGAACAATCGCAAGCTATCGCTATAAAAACAATCCCATCGGCGTACGCAGCTATGAAAACGGCATGGCGGCCGATACAGCCACTACGGTCTATCTGAAAAACTATCATGTAGGCGGCACTCCGCAGACGGCATTCAACATCGGTCTTGACTGGGCGGCACCCCGCATGTGGTTCTTCAACATCAACGCCTCATGGATGGGCAACGCTTACGTCAACCAAAGCCCGATCCGCCACGAAGCCCTGACGGAACTCTGGACGCAGTATCCCGATCCGGAATCTCTGGCGCAGGCCGTCAAAGAGATAACTGCAGAGGACAAACTCAACGATGCCTTCACGCTCAATGCATCGGTGGGCAAAGTCATATACCTCAGCGGCTCCACCAGCCTGAACCTGAATCTCAGTGTCGATAATATCCTCAACAAGAAGGATATCATGACCTACGGTTATCAGCAGGGACGTTTCGACTATAAAGATTTCAACCGCATGAAATACCCCAACAAGTATTATTTCTCGCAAGGTATCAAAGTGTTTTTCAATGTCGGTATCCGCTTCTAATCGCTTTTCAAACAACTCAATAATTCAGATATATGAAACTATATAAATCATTATTGGCATCAGTTGCATTGGCTGTATCCGCAACGGTGATGACCGGCTGTGACGAAGATCTTGCCGTGCCACCGCTGTCGATTCCATCGACCGATGTGCAAGCCAATATGACCATAGCCGAATTCAAGGCTAAATATTGGTCAAACGATAACAACTACAATAAACTCGTAGGGAAGAACGATGCCGGAGAGGATATAATCCTCGGCGGGCGCGTGATCGCCTCCGATGAAGGCGGCAACATCTATCAGAATGTGATGTTGCAGGATGAAACCGGAGCGGTTACAATAGCAGTCCTGACAACAAATTCAAGCGGCATCCTGCCGGATCTCAGTGCATGCTATAAGGTCGGCGAAGAAATGTATATCAACGCAACCGGACTCTATGCCGGCAAATATGCCGGACTGTTCCAGATAGGAACGGAAGGAGAATACAATGGAACTCCTCAGACCAGCAAGATGTCGGCAGAAGATTTCCTGTCGCATACATTCCTCAACGGACTTCCCGATCCATCGAAGGTGAAAGTCCTGGACATGACAATTTCGGAAATCAACGCAGCGACATCTGTTGAAGATCAGCAGAAATATCAGAGCCAGCTTGTGCGCATAGCCGATGTTTCGTTTATCGGCGGCGGCGAGCAGACCTGGGGCGAGACCGGATCATCATCTACGGCGGTCAACCGCTATCTTATAGATGCCACCGGCAACCGACTTCTGGTGCGCAACAGCAACCGTTCGGACTTCTGCGATCAGGTTCTTCCGGCCGGACACGGAACGGTTGAGGGCATTATGGGATATTTCAACGGCACATGGCAGTTCTTGTTCCGTACGCCGGATGACTGCACCGGCTTTGAGGGCGAAAGCTACGCACCGACAATCGAAGGCGAAGGAACGGCAGAAACCCCCTACACCGTGGGCGCAGTATTGGCCGGAGTTGACGGCAGCGAGCAGTGGGTTACCGGATATATAGTCGGTTGGGTTGAGGGTCAGGTTCTCAGCACCGGCGCACACTTTACAACACCGGCAACCGTTGCATCTAACATCCTTCTGGCCGCATCGCCCGATGAGACCAACGTTGCAAATTGCATACCGGTTCAGTTGCCAAGCGGATCGGCAGTCCGTACGGCACTCAACCTTAAGGATCATGCAGAAAACCTTGGCCGGCAAGTGACCATCAAGGGCAGCCTTGAACCATACTTCGGATCGGCGGGCGTCAAGACCACCACATCCTATGCCTGGGGCGACAAGGGCGATGATTCCGGCACGACAACCCCGGATGTTCCCACCCCTCCGGCCGGCGATGGCAACGGATCGGCCGACAAGCCGTTTGACGCCAACCAAGTGATAGCCGGAGCTACCGGCTCCAATGTGTGGGTTACCGGCTACATTGTCGGTGCTGTCAATGACAAATCAATATCCGATGCGGCGTTTGCGGGACCGTTCTCGCTTAAAACCAATATCCTGATTGCCGCTACCGCCGGCGAAACAGACGTTAAGAAATGTGTTCCCGTACAGCTTCCGGCCGGTTCGGTTCGTGAGGCACTCAACCTCATAGACCATGAAGATCTTCTCGGAAAACAAGTGACGCTTAAAGGAAATCTGGAAAAATACTTCGGTCAGCCCGGGCTGAAAAGCGTGTCAGACTATGTCATGGGCTCTCAGGGCGACAATACCCCTGTCAGCACCAACCGGTATAAGAAAGTGACAACCATCACATCCGGCAAGCAGTATCTTATCGTGGCCGACGGCAAGATGGCAAAGGTCCACACCGCCGACTACGGATATCTCAACGTTGATGACGCAACGGTTAATGGCGATATTATCGAAGCCGCAGCCGAGAATGCCTTTACAATCACTACAACAACCGGCGGCTACACCATAAAAATGTCGGACGGACGCTACTTGTATCAGAAAGGGACCTACAACAGCTTCAATTTCTCCGATACGGAGATCGAGGGCTGTGTGTTCACCATCGCTTTCCAGTCAGACGGATCGGCCAAGATCACGAATGTGGCGATGAACAAATACATCCAATATTCATCGCAGTATAATTCCTACGGCTGCTACCCATCAGCCACCGGCACGCTGCCGACACTATATGAGAAAGTAAATTAATCCACCCTACACCTTTAATTAATTACAGGAAATGAAGAAAATCAAATCATTAGTAGGCTTGATGCTTACCGCACTGGTGGCAGGATGGTCGATGACGGCGTGTCAGGAAGATTTCGATGCGCCCGCCATGAATATTCCTGTCGCTACGCTGCAACCCAATACGACGATAGCGCAGCTGAAGGCGGAGTATTGGAATGATGCCACCAATTATATCGATACCGTTAAGCTGACCGCCAACGGCGAGCATGTGGTGATAGCCGGACGCGTGATCAGCTCCGATGCATCGGGCAATATCTACAAGAATCTTTATATCAAGGATGCCACCGGCGCGCTGGCAATGTCGATCAACGCCAACTCACTCTACAACGACTACCGCATAGGGCAGGAGATAGTGATTGACGTGACCGATATGTACATAGGCAAGTACAGCACCCTCCAGCAACTCGGTTTCCCCGACTATTCACCCGGCTACGGCTGGCAGGCGACATTCATGCCGCTTGAATTCTTCAAGGATCATATCCAGCTCAACGGACTTCCCGAACCATCGAAAATCGACACTTTGACTATCTCAATCGGCGATCTTGGCAACGGTAATGCCGAACTGCTGAAATATCAGGGCCAGTTGGTCAGATTCAATAATGTATATTTTGTTGACGGCGGCGAAAAAGCGTTCTGCGACGGTCATAAAATAAATACCGACCGCACGCTGAAGGATGACAACAACAACGAAATCACCGTAGCAACGAGCGGATATGCCAACTATTGGAGCATGAAGCTGCCGGCAGAGCATGGCGATGTTGTTGGCGTTCTCTCAACCTATATGAAGAGTGGAGATCTCAAATGGAAGTTGCTTATGCGCTCTCCTGAAGATCTGCTCAATTTCGGCTCACCGACACTTCCGAAAGGCACGGAGACCAACCCCTACGACATTATTGAAGCCATTGACATGGTCAACAATTCAGCCGCAGTTTCGGGCTGGTACACCGGCTATATTGTCGGTTCGGTCAAGGCGGGTGTTTCAAACGTTGAATCAGCCGACAATATTGTATGGGGCACCGAGGCAGAGACCAAGACTACACTGGTTATCGGCCAGACTCCGGAATCCCGCTCTCTTGAGGACTGCATGCTGATAACTCTTCCGAATGATTCTCCGCTGCGTCAGTACGGCAATCTGGTCGATGCTCCGGAAAACTATCAGAAGCAGATCTGGGTTCTTGCCACACCGGGAGAACTTCTGGGCATGAAGGCATTTACCGGCAACACCGGTGCAACAAATGAATTCCGCATCGAAGGCGTGACCCTGCCCGGCGGCAGCACCGGCGGTCCGGTGGCTGAAGGCAGCGGCATCGAATCAAGCCCCTATAATCCGACTCAGGTTCTCGCTAAAGGCGAGAATGTCAGTGAGACAGGAAAATGGATTAGCGGCTATATCGTAGGCTATGTTCCCGGCAAGGCTCTTGACGAAGCGTTGTTTACCGTTCCGGCAACCAGCGCGGCCAATATCCTCATAGCTACCACGCCTGATGAGAAAGACTATAACAAGTGTGTGCCTGTTCAGCTTCCTTCCGCTCAGCCTGCGCTCCGAGCCGCCCTTAACCTGATGGACAATCCCGGAAATCTCGGAAAACTATGCTCCGTGTATGGTAATCTAACGAAGTATTTCCTTGTGGCCGGAGTGAAAGAGACAAGCGACTATAAGATCGACGGCCAGAGCGGTGGCGGCGAAACCCCGCAGCCGGGCAATGCCCTATTCTCTGAGACGTTCAAGGATACGCAGGGCGACTTCGTGGTTCACGATGTTACGCTTCCATCGGAACTGTCATACGTCTGGAATCACGATTCAAACTATGGCTACATGAAGGCTTCGGCCTATAAGGGACAATCTTATGCCTCCGATTCATGGCTGATGTCGCCGTTGTTGGATCTTTCGAAGGCTCAGAACCCTGTCCTCACATTTGATCATGTCTGCAACAAATTCCCCTCTCTCGATGTGGCCAAGCAGCAGGTGTCGCTGGCCGTCAGCGTCGATGGCGGCGACTGGCAGACCCTTTCAATCCCCAATTGGTCAACCAATGCCAACTGGACATTTGTCAACGCCGGCAATATCGATCTCTCGGCTTATGCAGGCAAGAAGATCAAACTCGGCTTCCACTATACCAGCCAGAATGATGCTTCCGGAACATGGGAAATCAAGAATCTTTCCATCTCCGGGTCGGGCTCTATCACAGCCACAAAGGATACCTCATTCCCCGGCGGCGGCAGCGGTGGCGGCGGAGGGGAGACACCCAATCCTCCAACACCTCCGGCAACCGGAGAGAACACGGCCGATATCAACAGCCTTAAAGCCAATGCCTCATACGGCACATACACCACGCCTAATGGCTGGGTGGCAACCGGTTGTGCCGTGCAGAGCGGTGGCGACAAGGACACAAACCCCACATTCACGTTCATTGGCGGATCGGATGTCCGTGCAATCTGTCTGAACGGCAAAGTGTCCGCCCCCGGATCGCTTGTTTCGCCGACGCTGACAGGCGGGTTGTCAAAACTGACGTTTAACTACGGCTTTGCGTTTTCAGATACAAAATGCCGGTTCACGGTAAATATCAAGCAAAACGGATCTGTGGTAGAGTCAAAAACCGTTGACGTCACATCGATCACAAAATTTGAAGTTCTGTCATTTGACTGGGCGGTCAGCGTCAGCGGAGATTTTGTGATAGAAATTGTCAACGATTGTGTCGGTAATCAGACCGGCAACAAGGAGCGTGTCTCCGTGTGGAACATCAGCTGGGATAATTGATAATTGCAAAAATGCGACGATGTCGCATTCTTATAGAAACTCCGCGTGGACACCCCTCGCGGAGTTTCTATTTCATGGGATTGAGCGGCGGAAGCGGGGTGGATAAGCCAAATAAATTGAATAAGCCGTGACGGTTAGTTAAATTGGTATAATGGCGCGGATATTTTAAGTGGAGGATGCAAAGGGATTGCAAATTATTATTAACTTTGCACAAATTAGAGTAGATATATTCTGTCAGTAAATAAAAGTAGTTTTTAGCCAGCGCTAACAATAAAGGTAAAATGAGTTTGAAATATCCATATATCGATGTAGCGGTCAATGTGGCAGAGGGCGTGAGACCCGCCACAATGTTTCTTACCGATGGCGCTCCGGCCGTGGAGCTTCCGGCTCTGTCGGGAATCGCGTCGCATTTCGTCAGTCTGACTGACGGCTATCTGATGTGGCCTGCGGGCGACAAGCGTGCATATACCTATTTTGTCCTTAACGAATCGGATGGGTCGGCAACGCTGACGGTGACTCTTCTGGTGGAGGGCGATGTGTTGCTGTCGGGCCGGCCGATAGTCAATCTTCTAGGGGCGATAAAAAGCCGTGCGCTAGGCGGCGAAACGCTGACATCGGATTCGATGGACCGGCTGATCGGAGAATCGGGATTTCCGGAAGAACCGTTGCGTAGCGAGTGCGACATGTGGGTTACATCGGGCAACGGCGGCGTGTGCAGCCGCACTTATGCTTCGCCGGGAGAGCTTGCAAACATTCTCGGCTTCCCACGTCAGAAAGATTATGAACGTTATCGCGGGATAGTGGTTGTCCCGGCATCGGTCATGATGGTTGGCGGAGAGGAATTGCCTCAGATCACTGCTCCGGTCGATAAATCGCTTATGGTTGTGTGTCCGGAGGATGTGACAGCGTCGGCGCAGCGAGTCGGCTTCTCCGATCATCTGAAGGTTACATACAGCTGCAAGGGCTTTGATCCGGTTGCGGTGATGTTTGAAGTGGGAACAACGAACCGCTATGTGCGCATCAACGGACCGGCTCTTATAGTCAATTCGGCCAAGCATGCCGGCATCGTGTTCCGCCGCCGAGTGCCATATTCGGTTGTGACATCGGGCGGAGTTCCGATAGACACTTACACGATCCTCATCAATGGCCGTACGGCCAGCCGTACGGAAGAGGGCTTTGAGGTCTCAAATACCGATTTTGAAGACGGAACTGTTAAAATAACCGTGTCGTCAACCAATTTCACGACATATTCGCAGACGTTCACATCGGAAACCCTTGAAGAGTCGATGCCGCTGGCAGTCGTGTTGGAGCCGGAATCGAAAGATATTCTGCTGCGTCTGGATTTCGGCGGCGGCCGCGTGGTGGAGGAGCGTCTGAATATCGAGAAAAACACTCCCGAATACAATCAGCTGCGCGCCGGCCGATTCCACGGATTCCGCGCCCACCGACTGATGGGCAGCACTCCGGAGACATATAATATCGATGTCAAGCCCACCTATGATGCCACGCCTACGGCCAAGGCCAGGGTGGAAGAAGCGACACTGCCGCTCGAACCGATAATGACGGCAGAACCGGCAGAACCGGTTGCGGCCGAGACGCCGAAGACAAAGGTGGTGTTCTCAGGCGAAATCGCTCCCAAACATGAGGGCGGTCCGGAGGCACCGACATTCGAGAAAGCTCCGACGGCCATCTGGGAAGAAGTGAAACATGAGCGCAAGGCTCCGGAATTCACCAACGAGACACTCGGAGAAAAGGATGATGAGCCGAAACGAAAATATGACTACAAGAAAATAGGTCGAATCGCGGGATGCGTGATCGCCGGCATTATCGTTATATGGGTCATCAGCAAGCTCGTCAGCGGCTGCGGCGGAGAGGGCGATGTTGTGGATTCTCTGAATGTGACGACTGATTCGATCGCAATTGTCGATTCCACTACCGGCAAAATACAGCCGGGCGGGCAGACAACAACGGCGATGACAGCTGAAGAAAAAGAGGATGTGGCTTATCTCAACGATAATAAAGTGTGGAAAAAAGACAGGTTGAAGAGCGAAAAATATCGCACATTGTTTGAGTCGATGGCCGCAGGCGAAGTCGATGACATAGCATCGAATGACTATTTTGCAGTCAATGGCCGTGCCACCAACAGCGAAGCGGTCAAAGCGATGGATATGATGTGGGAAGCGAAGGGAACGCCACAGGAACGCGCCCATCGCAGAATCCTCAAGGAGCAGGCTTCGAAAGGAACGCTGGATATCCACAGGCTTTATGAGGATCTGGCGCGCAGGATGCCAAAAGCCGAAGACTATAACCGATCGGCTCGTCCGCGCCGTTAAGATCGGAATAAAACAAATAAAATTCTAATAATATGGGAATCGCAAATAAATGTTACGATATATTCAGTCAGGCAACGGACGCCTACCATGTGGTGGACAATGTTGACGCAACTGTGACCAATCCCTATGAGCCGGGCACGTTGGAACATACCCTTTTTGCAAAGAATCTGGTTGATGCCGTGCAGTGGCATCTCGAAGATATAATCCGCGATCCGGAGATAGATCCGGTTGCGGCATTGGAGATCAAACGCCGCATAGACCGCTCGAATCAGGTCAGAACGGATATGGTTGAACAGCTTGACAGCTATTTTCTCGATAAATATAAAGATGTTGAGGTTCAAGACGATGCCACGATAAACACGGAGAGTCCGGCATGGGCGCTTGACCGCCTTTCGATTCTTGCACTGAAAATCTTTCACATGGAGGCGGAGACACTCCGCGATGATGCAACGGACGTGCATATCGCGAAATGCGCTGCCAAACTGGCCGTTCTTCGCGAACAGCAATTTGACCTGGCCACGGCCATCAACCAACTCGTGTCAGATATAGAGGCCGGACGAAAATACATGAAGGTTTATCGCCAGATGAAGATGTATAACGATCCGGCAACCAATCCGGTCCTTTACAGATCGGGAAAGCAGGCGGGAGAATAGCAGGGAATGGCGTATGACGGTTTTGACATAAGGTCAATGGAGAGCGGCCGGATGCCGGATGGTGAGCGCGAGATAGAGAAAGCGTTGCGGCCTTCGCAGTTCGATTCATTCAGCGGGCAGGACAAGGTGGTTGAAAACCTGAAAGTCTTTGTTGCCGCTGCCCGCATGCGCGGCGAGGCTCTTGACCATGTGCTTCTGCATGGCCCTCCCGGATTGGGAAAGACCACATTGTCAGGAATCGTAGCCAATGAACTGGGCGTAGGGTTCAAGGTGACATCCGGTCCGGTGCTGGACAAGCCGGGCGATCTGGCCGGAATCCTGACCTCGCTTGAAGAAAACGATGTCTTGTTTATCGATGAAATCCACCGTCTGAGTCCGGTTGTTGAGGAATATCTCTATTCGGCGATGGAGGACTACCGGATTGACATCATGATAGATAAAGGACCGGGAGCGCGCAGCGTGCAGCTGAGCCTGTCGCCGTTTACGCTTATCGGTGCAACGACACGCAGCGGACTGCTGACATCGCCATTGCGTGCGCGCTTCGGAATCAATTGCCATCTGGAATATTATGATCATGAGATTCTGGAGCATATAATCCTGCGTTCGGCGGGGCTTCTCAATGTGAAATGCACCGGATTGGCGGCACACGAGATAGCGTTGCGGAGCAGGGGGACGCCCCGAGTGGCCAATGCATTGCTGCGCCGCGTGCGCGACTTCGCGCAGGTGAAGGGCAACGGCACGATAGAACCGGAAATCGCACGCTATGCGCTGGAGTCGTTGAACATAGACCGTTACGGCCTTGATGAAATCGACAATAAGATACTTACAACCATAATAACCAAATTCAATGGCGGGCCGGTGGGTCTGGGGACTATTGCCACCGCACTTGGCGAAGATCCCGGCACGATAGAGGAGGTCTATGAGCCATTCCTGATCAAAGAGGGCTTCATAAAGCGAACGCCGCGGGGTAGGGAAGTGACCGAACTGGCCTACGTCCATCTGGGACATAAACGAGATTCGAAGCAGGAAAGCCTGTTCTGAAAAAAATACTCCGGGCGAATGCTTTAAGCAGCCCGATTTGAGTCAAAATATATAAAACGGAAATGAGCGGAGTTAAAAGTCTGGCCAAGGATACGGCCATTTATGGAGTCAGCAGCATATTGGGAAGATTTCTCAATTGGTGTCTCGTGCCGCTTTACACTTTTTGCTTTTCGGCCGGACAATATGGAGTGGTGACTTATGTTTATTCCTTTGTTGCGCTGACTCTGGTGATCTTGACTTATGGGATGGAAACCGGGTTCTTCCGTTTTGCCAACCATGACAAATATGACAATCCGATGGAGGTCTATTCGACTTCTCTCGTGTCGCTGGCTGTCAGTTCGACAGCGTTTCTGATTGCCGTCATAGCGTTTATTGAGCCGTTGAGCCGGGTTCTGGAGTGTGGCGACCATTATTCCTATGTGTGGCTTATGGCTGCCGCCGTTGCCTTGGATGCGTTCACTGCAATTCCATTCTCCTATCTGCGTTTTGCGCATCGGCCAATGCGCTTCGCTCTGCTACGCATTATAAATATCGGTCTGAACATCGGTCTTAACCTGTTCTTTATATTGGTATGCCCCTGGTTGTGGGAGGTGGCTCCATCGGCTATAGGATGGTTTTATGATCCGACATACGGCATTGGCTACATATTCCTCGCCAATTTCATCACCTCGTTGCTCAATCTGGTGCTTCTGATGCCTGAATTGCGCGGATTCAAATGGAAATTCAACAAGCGTCTCTGGAAAGAGATGCTGACCTACAGCTATCCGTTGCTCGTGCTTGGCGTTGCGGGAATCATGAATCAGACCCTTGACAAAATTCTGCTTCCATCGCTTGTCAGCGATCCGCACACGGCAATGGAGCAGCTCGGCATATATGGGGCTAACTATAAAATCGCCATTGTCATGGTGATGTTCATCCAGGCATTCCGCTTCGCCTATGAGCCGTTTATTTTCGCGCAAAACAAGAATAAGGGCGAGGATCGCCTGCAAAGCTACCGCGATGCCATGAAATGGTTCGTTGTCTTTGCGATGTTGATTTTCCTTGGCGTGATGTTCTATATTGACATTCTGCGCTATTTTATCTCGCCAAAATATTGGGCGGGGCTGAAAGTGGTGCCAGTCATAATGATTGCGGAGTTTTTCTTCGGCATATTCTTCAATCTCTCGCTCTGGTATAAGCTGACTGACCGGACCATTTGGGGCATGTGGTTTTCGCTGACCGGCCTTGGCGTGACGCTGCTGATGAACATACTGCTCGTGCCGGTGATGGGTTATATGGGCTGTGCGATAGCAGCGCTGGTATGCTATGGCGTGATGATGGTGGCCAGCTATTTTGTGGGGCGCAAGAAGTTTCCGATAGGATACAACATGCCTCGTCTGGCCGGATATTTCATGCTGGCGATGGCTCTTTACGCAGTGTCGCTATTGTCGGCAGTTGACAATCAGTGGATCAACTATGGCGTGCGAGTCTTGTTGCTTGCCTGCTATCTGCTGATCGTTTTGAAAATTGAAAAAATGAACTTTTTTCAGCTTTTCCCGATTGATAAGATGTTGAACCATTTAAAACCGATCAGGAAATGAAAAAAAATCCAGCTAATCGGTTGACAGATTTTTTTGTCAATTTTTTCACATTGAGCAGCCATCTTGTTCCTCAGAGCGAGGCGGAGCAGTCGATCCGCGAAGATGTATCGTTCAAGGGAACGAATATCATTATTCTCGTACTCGCGATCCTGATAGCATCTCTGGGGCTGAATACCAACTCTACGGCTGTCATCATTGGCGCGATGTTGATTTCGCCGCTGATGGGGCCTATCATCGGAGTGGGGCTAGGGGTCGGCATACATGATTTTGATCTGATCAAGCGTGCATTGCGCAACCTCGTTATGGCTGCGGGATTTTCGGTTATTGCCTCTACGGTGTATTTTCTGATTTCACCGGTGGCGGAGGGTCATAGTGAACTTCTTGCACGTACATCGCCAACGATTTATGATGTGCTTATCGGTTTTGTCGGTGGCGGAGCGGGGATTCTTGCGATAAGCTCCCGAAGCAAGGGTAATGTCATTCCGGGTGTTGCCATAGCAACTGCGCTTATTCCGCCGCTATGTACGGCGGGTTATGGTCTGGCCACATGGCAACTGAGCTATTTTTTCGGAGCGTTCTACCTGTTTATAATCAATTCCATATACATTGCGTTTGCTACATTTATCGGTGTCAAGCTGCTCGGCTATAAAGGGCATAACGAGGTTGACAGCAAGCGGGCCAAGCGGGTGAAAAAAATTGTCTATGCATTGGCAATACTCACGATGCTTCCAAGCATTTGGCTGACCATCAGCATGTTCAGACAGAACAAGTTTGAGATGCAAGCTGGCAAGTTTGTCAGTCAGGAATGTGTGTTCCCGGATGCGCAGGTGGTCAGCGATAAGGCTTTTGAACAAGACGGACAGCGCGTTATCTCCATAACGCTGATAGGGCGTTCGATGCCTCTCGATTCCCTTCAGCAAGCATTGTCGGCCCGGTTGAAGTTCTATAATCTTCAAGGAGTGCAGCTGAAGATTGTGCAGGGAAGCATGAGCGCGTCATCATCGGGCATAGAGCTGGAAGCATCCGATGGACTGAAACCGATCTATGATATGGCACAGGCAACGATAGCATCACAGGAGCAGACAATAGATTCTCTAAAAAAGGAGATCAGCAAAATGGTGATTGCAGAAGGAGGATATATATCGCCGGAGTTGAAAGTGATCTTTCCGGAGGTGTCAGATATTTCGGTGAGCCGGAATGTCTTTACGGAGATAGATTCGATGCGAACAGATACGGTCAATATCGCGCTTGTCCATTTCAACCGTTCGATCGGCACGGAGCGGCGCGATCTTCTGCGGGAGTATCTTGAAGCACGCTTGAAAATATCCGATATAGAAATAGTGACAATTCCTGTAACTCATAAAAATGAATCAAGATATAAATAAAGACAACGTTGAAACGCAGTCGGCCGATGGCCGACAATTAAAAGTAGCATTCGTGTGCCACAGCGACACGCTTGGAGGCGCATCGGTGGTGACCCACCGTCTGCTTCAGGCATTGCGTGACGAGGGTGTCGATGCCAGAATGGTGGTGTTCACGAAAATGAGTGATGACAAAAATGTTGAAAGGTTTGAATGTGGCCGTTTTCGGCGCGGGACATCGTTTTTGTCAGAGTGCGGACGCATAGCCTTGGCCAATGGCTTTTCCAGAGAAAATCTGTTTAAAGTCTCGATCGCCTCGAATGGTCTTGACATTTCAAATCTTGAAACCATCAAGGAAGCCGATGTTATTGTCCTGAGCTGGATCAATCAAGGTTTTATGTCGCTGAAAGGGATAGAAAAACTCGGGAAGCTAGGCAAGCCTATCGTATGGGTTATGCATGATATGTGGAATATTACGGGTATATGCCATCATGCGTATGAGTGCAAAGGCTATGTCGGGCAGTGTGGCAACTGTCAGTTTCTGAAAGGGAACAATCCGCATGACCTGTCGCATCGCGTATGGTTGAAGAAGAAGCGGCTATATGATGACGTTCCGATCACATTTGTGGCTGTCAGCCACTGGCTTGCCGACTGTTGCCGCCAGAGCGAACTGATGCGCGGGCGGGATGTCAGGGTGATCTATAATGCATTCCCGATCGGCTCATTTCACACGGATGCCAGATTCAGCCTCAACACAATTCCGCCGGAAAACAAGCTGATTGTGATGGGGGCGGCGCGTCTTGATGATCCGATAAAGGGTCTGGGAATGGCCATCGAAGCGCTCAATTATCTGTTTGACAATAAACCGGAGCTGTCAAGGAATGTGATGGCGTTGTTTTTCGGGTCATTCCGCAATCCCAATGCGCTTGAGGGCCTGCGCTTCCCGCATTACACCTACGGAGTCATCTATGATGGGAAAATACTTCGCGAGGTCTATGCCCATGCCTCAGTGGTCATTTCGACCTCTCTTTATGAAACGCTTCCCGGCACGCTTATCGAAGGACAGGCGGCGGGATGTCTGCCGGTGACATTCGGCTGTGGCGGCCAGGCGGATATTGTGGAGCATAAAAAGACAGGCTACATAGCGCGATACAAAGATATAGAGGATTTTGCCGAGGGCATAGCCTGGGCCTTGTCGCAGGATGTTGACCGGGAGGCGCTTCATGAGCATGTCCGCAAACGCTTCTCCTCTAAAATTGTGGCCGGACAGTTTATTGACCTATTCAATGAACTGCTGGAAAGATAAAGAAGACAGCGAGACAGCCGAGTCAGGAAAAATTAGTAAATTTGCAGAAACAAACCATTTTATAACCGCAATATAGATATTATTCAGAAATGTCGATAGATGATATACTTTCAAAAGGGGTTGCGCGTGCCGTCAAGGCTCTTTATGGCATCGATGCCGACCCTGCAACCATACAGCCGCAGACCACCAAAAAGGAATTTGAAGGCAATCTGACGATTGTTGTATTCCCTTGGGTCAAGGCAGCCCGCAAAAGTCCGGAGACGGTCGGAAAAGAGATTGGCGACTGGCTCGTTGACAATGAGCCGGCCGTTGACCGCTTCAATGTCATCAAAGGATTCCTAAATATAGTGATAAAGCCTGACTTCTGGGCATCGGTGCTGAGCCACATCCAGAGCGTAACGGACTATGGGATGATGCCTGTCACCGAAGAGTCGCCGCTGGTGATGGTGGAATATTCATCGCCCAACACCAATAAGCCGCTTCATCTGGGCCACGTGCGCAATAATCTGCTTGGCTACTCGCTTTCGGAGATATTGAAAGCGTGCGGCAACAAGGTGGTTAAAACAAATATTGTCAACGACCGCGGCATCCATATCTGCAAGTCGATGTTGGCCTGGAAGAAATGGGGCGATGGCTGCACTCCTGAGAGCCGTAAGCAGAAAGGCGACCATCTGATAGGCGACTTCTATGTGCTGTTTGACAAGCATTATAAGGCAGAGGTTGCCGAACTGATGGAAAAAGGCATGACAAAGGAGGAAGCCGAAGCCGCATCGCCATTGATGCTGGAAGCGCGTGCAATGCTGCGAGACTGGGAGGCGAAAGATCCGGAAGTGCGTCAGTTGTGGGCCACAATGAATGAATGGGTCTATAACGGATTCGATGAGACATATAAGCGCATGGGCGTTGACTTTGACAAGATCTACTACGAGAGCGAGACCTACCTTGAAGGGAAGGAAAAGGTGCTTGAGGGACTTGAAAAAGGAATTATGTACAGAAAGGAGGATGGATCGGTATGGGCCGATCTGACCAATGACGGACTTGATCATAAGTTGCTACTCCGCTCCGATGGCACATCCGTCTATATGACACAGGATATAGGCACGGCCAAGCTGCGTTTTCAGGATTATCCGATCGACAAGATGATCTACGTTGTCGGCAACGAACAGAACTATCATTTCCAGGTGCTTTCCCTGCTGCTTGACCGCCTCGGATTCAAATGGGGAAAAGACCTTGTTCATTTCTCCTATGGCATGGTCGAACTTCCAGAAGGCAAGATGAAGAGCCGCGAGGGAACAGTGGTTGATGCCGATGACCTGATGGATGAGATGGTGGCAACGGCGCGTACGGTCAGCGCGGAGCTGGGCAAGCTCGATGGCTGCTCGGAAAAAGAGATCGAGGAGATTACGGAGATGGTCGGTCTGGGCGCGCTTAAATATTTCCTCCTCAAAGTCGATCCACGCAAGAATATAACATTTGACCCCAAGGAATCAATTGATTTTAACGGCAATACCGGTCCGTTCATTCAATATACCTATGCTCGTATCCGCTCCGTTCTCCGCAAGGCAGCCGAGGCCGGAATGGGCATGTCGGGTTATGCCGGGGTAAAGCCTGGAGAGCGAGAAATCACCGTCATCCAGCGTCTGGCCGACTATCCGGCCGTGGTCAGCGATGCCGGCCGCAATTACAGTCCTGCGCTGATTGCCAATTATGTCTATGAGTTGGTCAAAGAATACAATCAGTTCTATCACGATTGCTCTATCCTTAAGGAAGAAGATGAGGCTGTCCGTGCATTGCGTCTGGCTTTGTCAGAATGTACGGCTCGCACTGTTGAATCGGCGATGGGATTGCTCGGCATAAAAGTTCCCGAACGCATGTAGGAAATTTCAGGCATGATATTTGTTGGTATGATTAAACCGACAGTCAAAATTTCAATCAAAGGAAATAAACAATGAATACGAATATGAATAACAACTATCCTGATTACTTCGCCCATCAGACGGTAGAGGATCTTTCTACGAAGGTGTCGATGGTGATGAAGCGAGTGTATGTAAAAATGTTTGCGGCTCTCCTCGTGACCGCTTTTGTTGCTCTTTTTTGCGCTTCTACCCCCGCGGTGGTGAATTTCTTTGCCGCAAACCGCTGGGCGATGTGGGTGCTTATCATTGCTGAGTTCGGCATCGTTCTAGGTGTTTCGGGCGGGATAAACAAATTGAGTTCAACGACGGCGACCATGCTGTTCTTTCTGTTTGCCGTTGTCAATGGAGCAATGCTTTTCCCGATTCTGTATGTCTATGATCCTTATTCCGTTGCAAAGACGTTCTTTATCACGTCAGGTGTTTTCGGAGCGATGAGTGTCTATGGATATTTCACCTCACAGGATCTGACGCGCTTAGGCTCGATATTGATAATGGCTCTTTTCGGTCTGATAATCTGCTCTCTTGTCAATATATTTCTTCATAGCGACACTATGGGCTGGATTATTTCAGGTGCCGGCGTTCTGATCTTCATCGGTTTGACAGCCTGGGACACACAGCGGATAAAGACTATGGCGCAAATGACCCCGATGGAGTCTGTCGGCAAGCTTGCAACGCTTGGAGCGCTTTCGCTCTATCTTGATTTCATCAACCTGTTCCTCTATCTTCTCCGTTTCTTCGGCAACCGCGACTAATCTTCCGCCTCTATAAGGCGTGGGCTATATGACGGAAGCCGGTTTCGATTTCGAAGCCGGCTTCAATTTTCATTTATATCAAGAACAAGACTGCAAGCCAAATGATCAGCATTACGCTTGAGAAGTAAATACTATACAGGCTCTTCTTTATAGCCTCTCTATACGATTGCTTTTTATCATTACGGTGCATCTCGCAATATATTTGACTAAGACAAACAATAATAGACATGATAAAGCCAACGAAGACGAACGCTGAGACATATCCGGACTTGGTCAGTATAAATATTTGAGAAAAAATAAATATACAAAGTCTAAAGTCGCTTCTATTATCTGAAATTAGATGTAGTAATCGATACATTCTATCAGGTTCTGAATATCTGTGTACTTTTTTGCAAAGATGCAAAATTTACCGTCCATATGCAAATTTACCACCAATTTGGTGGTAAATTGATGGTTAGAAGGATCAGCGGTAGTCGGCGAAGCGTTTCTGGAGCTCCTGGCGGGCGAAGAATATGCGGCTCTTGACCGTTCCCAACGGCAGCCCCATCTCATCGGCAATCTCATTGTATTTATATCCCTGAATGTGCATCGAGAATGGGACGCGGTATTTTTCGGGGAATTCGGCGATTGCCGCAGATATCTCGTTGGCCGAGAAAGACCCTTCGGGCGTTTCCAGTCCGGAGTCTTGCGGCAGGCTCAGATGGTAGTAGTCCTCCGTGTGATCAATAAATGTCGCCGAACGTGCAATGCGGCGGTAGTTGTTGATGAATGTGTTACGCATGATGGTGAATACCCAGCCTTTGAAGTTTGTGTTCTCGACATATTTGTCGCGGCTGTTTAGCGCTTTCAGCGTAGTTTCCTGCAACAGGTCGTAGGCATCGTCGCGGTTAGATGTTAGCATCAGTGCGAAGTTCAGCATATTGGCCTGAAGACCCATTAGGCGTTTTTGAAAGATAGCTGATTCCATAGTAGCGTATTTATTATGTGTTCACGTATTTGTTGATTTATAGGTAGATTCGAATTGTCATCACCTTTGGCAATGCAAAGATACGGATTATTTGCATTAAAAACGAATTT
>CAYTLU010000357.1:0-1900 GCA_964438665.1 uncultured Bacteroides sp. | reverse complement strand
TCAGAATGGATATCCTTATGAATATGTCGGTAGCGGTGTCGTAAATTATAATGACACTTGTTTCTATCGCCGGAATGCCTTGTCCGATGGGCTGACAGTCAAGTGGAGAGGCGAGACGTTTACGGTTTCAAGTATCACAAGTGTGCAATATTTAGATGACAATATGACTCTGGATCAGGACTTTTTGCCGCTGAATTGTTTCACGCTGACTCAGGCGCGTCATGAATGGGCCATAACGCAGGATTTGATTATGCGTGGAGAAAAGGGGAGCTATTCCTGGGTGGCCGGAGCGTTCGGTTTTTATAAACATAGTTCGATGCGCGCTCCGGTTGATCTTAAGGATGATGGCATCTCCAGATTGATAACAGACCGCATAAACCTTAATGACCGTATCCCTGTCAGGCTTCAGTTTGATTCTCCTAACATTCTGCTTGGCAGTAACTTCAAAATCCCGACCTGGGGAGTGGCGCTTTATCATCAAAGCACTCTTGATCTGGGTCGTTGGAATTTGGCATTGGGGTTGCGTCTTGACTATGAATCGACAAAGTTGAAATACCATAGTCAATGCAACACGTCATATTCTGTCTATATGAAAAGCGGTATCCCTCCGATGCCTATAATGAGTGATGAGGTTGATATTGATGAGTCAGGCAAATTGCACGACCATTTTCTGGAGCTTTTGCCTAAGTTCACGCTGAGCTATGATCTGCCGATGGAAAGCAAATCGACTGTATATGCCAGTATAGGAAAAGGATACAAGTCGGGAGGGTATAATACTCAGATGTTCAGTGAGGTGCTCCAGCGCAGAATGATGTCTGAGATGAGGCAGTCAATGCCCGGAGCCGGGGCTTCGTCGGCGGGAGGGGCTGAAGTGAATGTGGATGATATAATCAGTTATCGTCCGGAAAAGAGCTGGAATTATGAGATCGGTGCGCATATCGGTTGCGCTGACGGTCGTGTGATGACTGATCTTGCTTTGTTTTACATTGATTGCCGCGACCAGCAGCTGACAATGTTTCCGGATGAGACCACCACAGGACGGATAACGACGAACGCAGGCAAAACGCGAAGCTTCGGTGCTGAAATGCAGATCCGCTATAACCCGACAGAGCGTTGGGCTTTTGGATTCAGCTATGGATACACCAATGCCAAGTTCTTGCGTTTTAAAGATGGAGAAAATGATTATAAAGGTAATTATGTCCCTTATGCACCGGTTAATACGATTTTTGGATCTGCATCATATTCCCATCCGGCAGGTAAGGATGTTAAGATGAAATATGATATCAATTGTCGCGGGGCAGGTCGGATTTATTGGAATGAGTCAAACACTCAGCGGCAGTCGCTTTATGCTTTACTGGGCGCTTCAGTGACGGCTCAATGGCGTTGGCTGGAGGTCGAGGCATGGATGGAAAATATCAGTGGCACAAAATATGACACGTTCTATTTCGAGTCGCTTGGGAACAGCTTTTTGCAGCGTGGCGATCCTCGTCGTTTTGGCCTGACGGTGCGTCTTGATTTTGGGTTCGAGGCATTATGATGATTGACATATTGCGTTTCTGTTGATATTTCGCAAAACAATTTTTGTTTGCGGTGGTTGAAGTTGTATGATGACCGCCGTACGATTAATTCTGCTTCTCCTGTTGGTGTCTGTTGCAGGATGTCGCAGTCCTGAACCTCTGGATAATATTGTCAGAGCGGAGTTGCCGAATTCGTTCAATTTTGTTTCGTCTATCGGGCAAAGATCGGCATCGGTTATATGTGATGATGTCGGCTATTATATCGTTTTTGATGATGATAAGCGTAAGGCTAACGTCACGATAACGAATCTTCATTTACCGGATATGGAGGAGCCGATGATTCTGACTTTCACGGATGTGGATATGACATACACCGATAACCG
>CAYTLU010000356.1:0-4653 GCA_964438665.1 uncultured Bacteroides sp. | reverse complement strand
TTTGAGTTTCTGTTTATGAATGGGATTCAGCTCATTACCAAGGTCAGGAACAATATGAAAAACTCATTGATGTCGGTATTGGACAAGATTATCCTTCGCAAAAGAGCGCTTATTGAGTCTGTCAATGACGAACTTAAGAATATCGCCCAGATAGAACACTCAAGGCATCGGTCTTTTGCCAATTTCATCACCAATGCCCTGAGTGCAATTGCTGCATATTGCTTCTTCCCCAAGAAACCGTCTATCTCTTTGGAGTTCGTCGAAGACAATCAGCTGACTTTCTTCTGATTCCTTATATCGAACTCACGTAAATTAGTTAATCTTGGGGAGACTTCGGTCTCCTTTTTTTGTATTGCCAGTATAACTTCGCCTGCGTCCGCTCTTGGGGGCGCTCTCGGGCGCCCCCGCCGCTCAGGCATCCCCTCCCGAGGGGGAGGTATATGATCTAACGGCTCAGACTTCGCATTTCGTTCTTGAATTCAAGCGCTACATATTCAATATGCTCCTTAATTTATCCGTATCCACATTAATATAATTGCGGCATTCGCTGGTACATATCCCAATTGAGGTATAATACAGCCGTGTTTTGGAATGTCCTCTTTCCATGGCTATGCAAGTCTGACGCTTTATGGTATTTAGATAGATGTTGTCTCTTCCGCAAACAGATACCACCTGCACATAATGATCGACCAGTTTAAGAACCAGTTTTTCATCATAAGGCGTGTATCCCGTTTTATACCACAAATCAGGTAAAACAAGTAGCGGGTATGGAACACTCTTTGCCGTTAGCGATTCGAAGAAATCACGTTCGGCCGCTTTCAAATCGTTGTACAGCTTACTTTTATATATAATTCGCGCACCTTTTTTTGTACAAGCCCTCAACATCCGAATGTATTTGTCGGGAAGAGCGTTCGACAATGCTTCGGTCGAGATATTAACATTATTATTGCCCTTATTCTTATAGCCCAACACACTCAAGAACAGCTTTAATCTCTGCCAATTTTTTTTGACTGCATAGGTGCTAATATTGATTAATTCGTCGAGGCGCGATTCAACTTTTTCTGCATCAGGCGAACCGGCAACAACAATAGCCGAATAACTTTGAATAATGGCAAATATCATAGAAGCCGAGGGTTGCCAGTCAATCTCGCGCCACGCATTGAAAATACTTTCAATCATTTGACAATCGGCCGGGTGCACCTTCAGATATTCAGCAAAATAGTATTCTATTGCTTGGCAGCGCATAAGCATACCGTCACCGCCTTGAGCCTGCTGTTCTTCCGAACAAGCAACGGCAGGCTGCTCATTTTGCGGTTTCAACCGTCCGAGCACAGGCAGGTACAAAGCATAAGCAAGCAATCGAGTTGAAACAAGACACGCTATATTATCTGCATTAAGACTGCCCAAAACGGAATATTTCACAGCTATACGGCTGTTCTTACCGTGCTTATTTTTTTTGGCATCCGCAATGCTGACCGTAAGACTCTCAATCAGGTTGTCAACCACATCAGCCTCATAATCAGTTTCAACGGTCATATTCAGATACGCCCTTATTATCGCAATGACCAGGCTCTCTGCCGGCCAGCGTTTTGCGCGAAGCCACAGCAACGGGTGTTTTTGCATATCTCGGAATGAGACTTCGCCATTCTGGATTTTGGCAGTAAAATCAGCCTCTTGCTTCTCTATAATCTTTCTCGTCGTATCATCAAGGGCGTCTTGAGTAAGCGATTGCTTGCGAAGAACCATAAGGCTGCATGAAAACGCATCATCCAGATTATTAATATAAAACTTTATCTTATCTTTTATCGATTGGCGGTCGGCGCCGAACCTGCTTTCAAGCAGACGGCTAACCTTGGCTCCATTCATCGATTGGCGACACCAGCCCGCATACTCATCGGGAGCTTTCTCTATAAGCAGATGACCGCAATGTAGACTGTCCAGCTCCGAATATGTGAATATCTGCGCCTCGGTCTTTCTAATCGCAGCAAGCTGATTCTGGTCATTATAATTGGACGACAAACGGTGTATGCAATTAACAAGTCCCGGCGCTACTGCTTCAATCTGACGACAGTCAATCGTGTAGAGTTGCCGCATAAACTCATTGTATGCACCTAAATCATATCGCGGAATGCGGTCGGCCAAATAGCAGAGCACGTTATCGCTCAAAACAGGTCGAGATAAGGGTTTGATACGCATGAAAAGTCGATAAATATAGGTCTCCATTATATTCTTTGAACATCTTTTGTCGGCAAGCATATTTATCAAGTCAGGGATATGGCGGCTGTACTTCTTTGCAATTCCTTCAACAATCTCATCCGATGTCATTGGATTGGAGATGTTTTCGTTATACATTATGATGGTATTTAATGCATCTGCACTTATCTTGGCCGGGCTCTCGAAACGGTCCATTAACAAATTTTTGCGCTCATTATAGTATAGTGCGCTTTCTGCATCTCCGCCCTTTATGATATACCTGAAAACATCATTCAACAAAGGTTTTATGTTTTTAGGGTCTCTTTTTACCAAGAAATTCGCCATCCGATAAAGATATAAATCCGCTGTGCGGAGATATGCATCTATGGTTTTTGCGCCTGTCTGGCCTTCGGCAGTATTTTGCTCCCCGACAATATTGAGATATGACGCAGTCTCTGCTGCAAGGGTGGCTATATCCTCCACCACAGCAGGCAGTCGCACCAATGTAATAGGCTGCAAAGTAATACGGGGATTTAGACTATGCTGGTACTTGAAGTTTTCGATAACAGTCCTAAAATTATCGATACTTGAAATGGCTTTGGCCAATATGGCGAATGTATATGAAGCGGGGGTGTGTCCACTGCGGGGCCCGAAGTATCGGTCGTAGTACCCTATCACACAGGCAAATAGTCCTTCATCCCGTTTCCCGACCTTCATAATGTAGGTATACAATATCCTGTTAAACTCCGTAACAGCAGAATTCTCATTATCCCAATTCAAAAGCGACAATGCCTTATCAACATCTATGTCGCCTTCCTTGAACATCTTTGTCACGTTTTTATTATACGCAAGCGGCGACTCGGATTCCATTTTCAGCCCGGGATATTTGTCAAGATGGCTACCGCATCGTTCTCTGATACATTCACTGTCCTTGCCACTGTATGGCTCTCCGTTCTTCGGATAGCACCCCTGAGCCTGCTGCGCCACGAGAACTTTCAGCAATCTTTTAATAATATTGTCGGTAATACCTTTAATATTACGGTTAGTAAATGTACTGATAACATCATAATTCACAGGTATCTGCAGACGCTGCATAGTCTCCACATATATAATGGGGGGCATCTCATTGGCTGTTATCTCCCCATCAGCCTCGACAAATACTTGCGGCAGTTGGTCGTTATGCCTCTGGTAAAGGCGTAATCGGGCCGCTGCCACTTTAGGCTCCCTTATGAGTTGGGGATACATTCTAAAAAAGTCATTCAGTTTGTACACCGAGGCTCGCCAGTCTATGACATGCCCCTTTTTCATAATAGCCTTTGATATTATGTGGCTTGCCGTGTAAGAATCAGGAACGAACTTCCGCTCATCAGCCTCGACTTTTTGCCGAACAAAGTCCACTGCCTCTTCGCACGTCTGCAAATAGTCATCATTGCCGATGATTGAATTATAGACTTTGCCGTTTTCAAAGAAATCAGGACCTTTCTCTTTTTCAAGATGGTTGATCAAGATTGTGATTATATCTCTGTCCTGCTGAGTTTCGCACGGTTTCATAAATATTTTGCTCCATGCCTCGTCTGAATCCGACAGCACCGCTCTCATATCGTTAGATAGATTCAGGTCAGAGAGTTGCTTCACCTGGTAGTCGCCAATCAATCCGGCCGGAATATTTACAAAACTCAACGCCGTAGACAAATCTACCGCATTGCAGACCATGAGTGTCGTAAGTGAAAACACATTGTGCTCAATGTGTTTGTCGGACATATCCTTCACTATTCGGTTGCAATCGTGAATGCTAAAAATAAGTGTAGCAAGTACAGCCATATATCTGTGAAATATTCTGTTTTGGGCAGACTTAATGCAGATAATATAGTGTCTTGTGTTTCCATTCAATTGCTCGCTTATGCTTTGTACCTGCCTGTGCTCCGACGGTTGAAAGCGCAAGATGAGCAGCCTGCTGCTGCTTGTTCGGAAGAAAAGTATGCTCCTATCTGTAACAATCCGACGGATATGTTTATGCGCTGCAAGGCAATAGAATACTATTTTGCTGAATATCTGAAAGTAAACCCTGCTGATTGTCAAATGATTGAAAGTATTTTCAATGCGTGGCGCGAGATTGACTGGCAGCCCTCGGCTTCTATGATATTTGCCATTATCCAGAGTTATTCGGCTACTGTTGTTGCCGGTTCGCCTGATGCAGAAAAAGTTGAATTGCGCCTCGACAAATTAATCAATATTAACACCTATGCAGCCAAAAATAATCAGCAGACATTAAAGTTGTTCTTGAGTGTGTTGGGCTATGAGAATAAGGGCAATAATAATGTTTATATTTCGACCAAGGCATTGTCGAACGCTCTCCCCGACAAATACATTCTGATGTTGAGGGCTTGTGTAAAAAAAGGTGTGCGAATTGTATATAAAAGTAAACTGTACAACGATTTGAAAGCTGTCGAACGTAATTTC
>CAYTLU010000355.1:0-1848 GCA_964438665.1 uncultured Bacteroides sp. | reverse complement strand
ATGTATTCTTGCCGAGACTTCATAGGTGATTGTTTTCAATTTGCAAAATTACAACAAAAATCCAATTATCAAAGTTTTATGGTTATAATAATTTCCCCCTGCGGCACCAAAGTTTCCAATAAGAAGTGCAACGGCTATCTTCTCACTCCTCCTCAGGGGAAGGCCGCACGCCGAGGGGGCTGAGCAAGCCCCCGTTGAGTGCATCCACGACAATGGAAACGTTCACCGGATATTACCTGCAACACAAAAAAGGAGACCGAAGTCTCCTTAGGATTAAGTAACTTTGTGTTGTGAAGTACAAACACCTAACCCCGGAGCAAAGATACACAATAGATGTGTTACTCCGACAGAAAAAGAGCAGAAAAGAGATTGCGAGGACGATAAATGTCTCAGAATCGACGCTCAGTAGAGAGATTAAGCGTAACAGTGGCCAACGCGGCTACCACTGTCAGCAAGCGCAGGTAAAAGCCGCAGACCGTCAGCGCAGGCTACGGAACTATCGTAATTTAACGATAGAGATACGTAACTTTATCCGTACTAAAATGACTGAAGAACAATGGTCACCGGCACAGATTGTCGGTTGGCTGCGCAAACAGGGCAAGGAAAGTGTCTGTGTGGAAACAATCTATGCTTACATCCGTGCCGACAAAGAGAACGGAGGCGATCTATGGAAGCATTGCCGTCATCAGCTTAAGCATCGCAAGCGTCTGGTGTCAGCGCCATATATCGCCGTGCGAAACCGCACTATGATAGATGAACGGCCGGCAGATTGGGATGGTTCCACTCCGGGTGATTTCGAGATGGATACAATCATCGGCAAGGATGGCAAAGACGCTATCGTGACATTAGTGGAACGACACACCAACTTTGTGCTTGCACGAAAACTACCCGAAGGCAAGAATGCAAAAGCCTTGGCTCAAGTGGTCATCAATATGTTGCTACCATACATCGGCAAGATAAGGTCTATAACTACAGACAATGGTAGCGAGTTCGCTGAGCATTTGCTCGTCGCCAAACGCTTGAGAACCAAAATATTCTTTACCCATCCTTATTCCTCGTGGGAAAAGGGATGCATTGAATACCACAACAAACTAATTCGACAATACATCCCTAAAGGTACAGACTTCGACTCCGTATCGGACGTAATACTACGCGAAATTGTCATCAAAATTAACAAACGACCCAGACTGAAACTCGGTTTTTCATCTCCGGTTGCAGAGTTCTTTAAATTTATTCCTGACTTCGTCACTCGGAAAATGAGTAATTTATAATTTACTAATTCATAGATATTTGTTAATTTTGCGTACCCCATTTTAGGGTACGCAAAGTTGTTTTGATATGTATGTGAAGAAAAAGAAGAACCGTTCGGGCACTATTAGTGTGGTAGTAGCAGAAAAAATCTCAGGCAGATATTCTGAACTGACAACCATCGGCGTGTCATCAGATGAATCAGTCATAAACCAATTGGTGATTAAAGGCAAGGAATGGATCGACCGCGAGCAACAGCGCAGACATCCTCGCCTTGACCTGTTCGGCGATGAACGCAAGAGATGTGAACAAGAGTTGATCAATGCCGAGCAGCTTCTGTCCAATATAACCAATATTACCATCGACGGAGCAGACCTGATACTTGACCGAGTGTTTGACAATGTCGGATTTAACCGCATTGGAGATGAGATATTCCGTAAACTGGTAAAGGCGCGGCTTTCTTGTCCTGCCAGCAAGTCTGCCACAGTAGAGTATTTGAAAAACCATTTTGACGACGATGTGAGCCTGTCGAAGATATATCGCTATTTAGATAAACTCAGCGACAGCCAACACCGTATTGTTCAAGATATAAGCGTTGAA
>CAYTLU010000354.1:0-9740 GCA_964438665.1 uncultured Bacteroides sp. | reverse complement strand
CTCGGGTCTTTTTAATTTGACTCTTGTACTACTTCTTGTCTATTGCAATTCTTTCAATGTCCTTCGCCCCGGGGCTTCCCCCAAAAGCGGTGCAAAGTTAACGCTTCTTTCACGATCACACAAATTTTCAAGAAGTTTTTTCACGGATTTTTGTGCAGAGAACCTCCCATACAACACCTCCTCCCCTGCTTCTCAATCGGTTATACCTCCCCAACGACAATCAGACTTTAACCTACATTAACATATCGCGCAACCTCGAATATATTTAGTCAAGCAAAAACGAACAAGCCCACACATTAATAATCAGAATCCAAATGCGCAATCACGACCGGCGGATTGTGAGAATGATATTGACAGAAAACTGACAAATAACAGCCGATTCAGACACACCATTAAATAAAAGCCTCCAAAAAAGTTAACAAAACATAAAACTAAAGAAATTAGTTGCAGAACTAATAATTTTAGTTTTTCTTTGCAGAGTATAAGTTTAACACCCAACCCAAATGAAAGCGCTAACGGAAAAAGAAGAAACCATCATGAAAACATTATGGCTACGCGGCCCGATGTTTGTCAGAGAACTCGTTGAAACATTCCCGGAACCAAGGCCGCATTTCAACACAATATCAACTTTTGTCAGAATACTGGAAGAAAAAGGCTACCTAAGACACGAAAAATTCGGAGGAACTTACAGATATGAGCCAACAATGACGGCAGATGAATATGGCAAATCAAACATTCGCACGATAATGGCGAAATATTTCAACAACTCCCTGCCATCGCTGGTCAGCGCGCTCATAAAAGATGAAAAAATATCCGACAACGAACTTAACGACATCATCGAACGCGTCAAACAAGGAAAAGAATCCTAACCAAATACACAAAAAAATATGACAACACTGCTATCATACTCAATATTATCAGCCGTCATACTGACTGCATTGTACGGCATATATAAATGTATATATCCATGCATAAAATCAATCCGGACAATGCGCCAATTGCTACAGTCAATTCTGGTCTTAACCGCTATCCTCCCGATCATAATACTGAATCTATATGCAATTCAAGGCACAGATGCGCCGACAGACGCAGCTGAAAAGATTCCCGGGATTATCACCATCGGAACTCCGCTGATAAATATGGCAAAAACCATCTCCGATAGCGCGATGGCAACGTGGATCACATCATGCGCGAAAGTCCACTGCGCAATAGCGGCCATATTGCTGATTTGCCTGCTGGCATCCATCATCCGGATATTCACAATTAAGATACGGTCGGCCAAGGCGATATACCAAGCGCGCCCGCTTTCAGTGCATGGCAACGATTCATTATCGCCATTTGCATGGGGCGGATGGATTTTTGTCAGCCGCAAAGACTTGACCGACAAGAATCAGGAAATGATAATCAGCCACGAACATGCCCACAACATCCATCGCCACTGGATTGACAACATTGCCGCACGGCTTGTCTGCATCCTGCAATGGTTCAACCCGGCAGCATGGCTGCTTGAAAAAGAGTTGAAAAACGTTCATGAATTCCAGGCCGATTCATGCGTAATAAATGAGGGCTTCGATGCCCATGCCTACCAAATGTTTATAATAGAAAAGACTGTTGGCACAAGGTTTGCGTCTGTCACCAACAGTCTTAATCACAGTTCACTTAATAAACGTATCACTATGATGTTATCTTCAAAAAAACGTCAACCGGCACGGCTGAGAGCCGTAGCCGCAGCAGGAATAGCCTCGGCTGCCGTCCTGCTCATGTCAACAGATGTCATGGCAAACGCCATCAACCGCATCTCGCAGCAAGGTTATGAAAGCGAAATGCCTGACAAAGTTAAAGATTTTTCCTCAAAAATCACAAATCCCGCGCCCACGGCATCTTCTATGGATCAGGCCAAACCCAAAGCCGACAAGCTTCCGCAATATCCCGGCGGAGAATCGGCTCTCTTGGAACATGTGCTCGATAACATAAGATATCCTGCAGCTGCGATTGAGGCTGAGAAACAGGGAGTAGTCATCGTGCAGTTTGTCATTGACAAGAATGGGAATGTCACAAAACCGGAAATTCTCAAAGGCGTGTGTCCGGAACTTGACAAAGAAGCAATCCGCGTGGTCAAGACGACAAACGGCTGGAAACCGGGGATGTCGGATGGCAAGGCCGTTGACTGCAGTTTCGTGCTTCCCATCACGTTCAGACTAAAGAAGTCGGCGCCAACAAAAAAATAACCGACCCGCAACATTTTAATCAAGAGGCTGTGTCAAAATAGGCGCAGCCTCTTTTTGTCAATATGCCATTCCCCGAAAAGAGGTCATCTGATTTTCTTGAACCGAAAATATCGAAAAGTTATCAACGGACTGTGTAAAGGCAGAGAATTATTTGTAACTTTGGGCTATGATTCCATTTACTCATCTCCACGTACACACACAGTATTCGCTGCTCGACGGCCAGGCCTCAGTGTCTGCACTTGTCGATAAAGCATTGGCCGACGGTATGCCGGGACTTGCAATAACAGACCACGGCAACATGTTTGGTGTCAAAGAAATATACAACTACGTCAACGGCGGCGCGCTCAAAGGTTATAAGAAAAAACTTGAAAAAGCGCAGAAAGCCGGCGACGAAGCAACCGCCACGAAAATACAAGGCTGGATCGACCGACTGAAAAACAAAGATTTCCGGCTAATAATAGGCTGCGAAATGTATGTTGCAAACAACACATTGCATGAGCAGACCGACAAGCGCGACACCGGACGCCACCTCGTGGTGCTTGCAAAGAACAAGCAGGGCTACAAAAACCTGATAAAACTCGTGTCAAAAGCATGGACGGAGGGCTTCTATTCCCACCCGCGAACCGACAAGCACGAACTGGCCGCCCACCGCGATGGTCTGATCATATCATCGGCATGCCTTGGCGGGGAAATCCCGAGGCTGATAAGCAGCGGACAGATTGAGGAAGCGGAGAAGCAGGTCCAATGGTGGAAAGAGACATTCGGCGACGACTATTATCTTGAGCTGCAACGTCATAAACCGACAAATCCGGGCGGCAACACTGAAGTCTATGAACACCAGAAAATTGTCAATGCGGAATTGGTGCGCATGGCCCGAAAATTCAACATCAAGCTAATCTGCACAAACGACAGCCACTTTGTTGACGAGTCAGATGCCGAAGCCCATGACAGGCTAATATGCATTTCCACAAACGCCAATCTGAACGATCCGAACCGCATGCGCTACACCAAACAGGAATGGCTGAAAACGCAGCAGGAGATGTACGACATCTTTTCCGACATCCCGGAGGCTCTGGAAAACACCAATGAAATAGTGGCAAAAGTAGAGAGCTACGACATTGACCACGGCCCCATCATGCCAAACTTCGAGATTCCGGCCGATTTCGGCTCGGAAGAAGAATACCGCAAGCGCATCACGGAAAAAGAGCTTTTTGATGAATTTACGCAGGACGAAAACGGCAATGTCGTGTTATCGCAGGAAGCAGCCGAGAAGAAAATAGAAAAACTCGGCGGATATGACAAGCTCTACCGCATCAAATTCGAAGCCGACTACCTTGCAAAACTAGCCTATGAAGGCGCGGAACGCCGCTATGGTGATGCGCTGAACGACGACTTGAAGGAACGCATCAAATTTGAGCTCCATATAATGAAAACTATGGGCTTCCCGGGCTACTTCCTCATTGTGCAGGACTTTATCAATGCCGCCCGCCATCAACTGGGCGTCAGCGTAGGCCCGGGTCGTGGCTCGGCAGCCGGAAGCTGCGTGGCCTACTGTCTTGGGATAACCCAGATCGACCCGATAAAATACGACCTCCTGTTTGAACGTTTCCTTAATCCGGATCGAATCTCGCTGCCTGATATCGACATTGATTTCGATGACGACGGACGCGCCGATGTGTTGCGATACGTAACGCAGAAATATGGCGAAGAAAAGGTGGCACACATCATCACCTACGGCACAATGGCGGCAAAATCGGCGATAAAGGACGTTGCCCGAATCGAACAGTTGCCGCTAAGCGAAAGCGACCGACTTGCCAAGCTCATCCCGAAGCGCATGCCAGCTGTTGAAGGAAAAGAACTGAAGCCGACGTTGGACAATTGCTATAATTATGTTCCAGAATTCAAGCACGAACTGGCATCGCCGAACGAACTTGTTGTCGAAACTCTTAAATTTGCCAAGGCGCTTGAAGGGACTGTGCGCAACACCGGCGTGCATGCTTGCGGCGTCATAATCTGCCGCGATGACATCACCGACTGGGTTCCGGTCAGCACGGCCGTTGACAAAGCCTCTGACTCAAAAGAGAAAATAATTGTCACTCAATATGAAGGGCGTGTCATCGAAGAGACCGGACTGATCAAAATGGACTTTCTCGGACTAAAGACACTCTCGATCATAAAAGAGGCGGTCAACAACATCAAGCGCACTCGCGGAATCGACATCGACATGGAGAAAATCCCCATTGATGATCCCAAGACATATCAGCTCTACTGCGAGGGGCGCACCACCGGAACATTCCAGTTTGAGTCGGCCGGCATGCAAAAGTATCTTCGTGAACTCCAGCCCTCAACATTCGAGGATCTCATAGCCATGAACGCCCTCTACCGTCCGGGGCCAATGGACTACATCCCCGACTTCATAGCCCGCAAACATGGGCGCGAGCCGATTGTCTATGATATCCCGATCATGGAGAAATATCTGAAAGACACCTACGGCGTGACGGTCTATCAGGAACAGGTGATGCTCCTGTCGCGTCTGCTTGCAAACTTCACGCGCGGACAGAGCGACACTCTCCGCAAGGCTATGGGAAAGAAGCTCATCGAAAAGATGAACGAGTTGAAAGCCCTTTTCCTTGAGGGCGGGCAAGCCAACGGACATGATCCAAAGACTCTGGAAAAGATATGGAGCGACTGGGAGAAATTCGCGTCATACGCATTCAACAAGAGCCACGCCACGTGCTATTCATGGGTGGCTTTCCAGACCGCATACCTGAAGGCAAACTATCCGGCTGAATACATGGCTGCCGTCCTTTCCCGCAACAAATCCGATATTGAAAAACTGTCGAACTTCATCGATGAATGTAAAAAGATGCACATTCCGGTCAAAGGACCTGATGTCAACGAGTCTTTTTCGGAATTCGGTGTCAACAGTCACGGCGACATACGCTTCGGACTGGCCGCCCTAAAAGGCATAGGCGAAAACGTTGCCGCAGAAATTCTTGCAGCCCGCCAGAAAGGAGGGCCTTTCGAGTCGATCTATGATTTCGTTGAGCGTGTCAACCCATCGGCGCTCAACCGACGCATCGTTGACACGCTGGCCGCCGCAGGAGCATTTGACTGCTTCAGCGACCATGTGCAACGCGAAGACTTTTTTGAGCCGAATGCCAAAGGCGAGACATTTTCGGAAGCAATCATCCGCTACGGTCAGCTTTTTCAGACCGACCGGCAGAACAAGAGCATGTCGCTGTTTGGCGATGACGATGCTGCAATGGCAACATCCGGACGGCCGCAGGTGGTGCCGGGACTCCGTTGGGTCGATGCCATCCGTCTGGAGAAAGAGCGTGAGATTGTCGGGGCATACCATTCCGCAAACCCGCTCGACCCCTACTACATGGAACTGCATTTCGGAACAACATCGATAAAAGATTTTCAGGATATAACACCGGAAGAGGGCAAAGAAGTGACTCTCGGAGGAATGGTAGTGGATTTCACATCTCGTCCGGCCAAGAACGGCGGCAATTTCGGGATTCTTAAAATTCAAGACTACACCGGATCGGCAGAATTCATGCTTTTCGGACAGGACTATATCGACTACCATAACTACGGCGTTGCCGGCACCCCTATCTATATCAAGGGAGCATTCGGCCGACGTTTCCGAAATTCCGACATCCGTTTTAAAGTCGGGTCCATACAGCTATTGTCAAATCTTAAAGGGCAAATTGTCAAGGGTATAACGATCACAGTGACCGCCAACACCCTCAACGAGACGCTCCACGGTGTGCTGGCCGATCATATAAAATCTACAACAAGCGACTTGGGGACACTGCGTTTCAACATAACCGATCCGGGGACCGGACGCACGCTGACACTCGACTCTGCCCTGCGGATTCCTGTCAATAAGGAACTTGTTGAAAAGCTATATAATCTTGAAGTGGATTTTTCAATCGACCGCCAGTAAATTTAAATTTTTCCTTATCTTTTTAAACAAATATTCTTCGTATATTTGCACTTGACAAATCAAAACTGAAAGAAATATCAAAACATAATTAAAATGGCATTTCAATTTACAGACAGCAATGTTAATGAGGTGATTGCTTCAGGCCGTCCCGTGGTAATTGATTTCTGGGCCACATGGTGCGGCCCTTGTATGGCTCTTGCTCCAGTCATTGACGAATTGGCAAAAGAATATGCCGATCAGGCTGTAATCGGGAAATACAATGTTGACGAGGAAACCGAGTTGAGCGGACAATACCGCATCATGTCTATCCCGACTCTCCTCTTTTTTAAAAACGGTGAGCAGGTGCGCGAACTGCGCATGACAGGTGCAACAAAAGACTCCTTGCGCGAACGCATCGAAAAGCTTCTTGCGCTTTAACTCCCCCCGATCTTTAACCCCACAACACAAACAGAGGGTGTGCCTCAGACATCAGTTCCGGCACACCCTCCGTTTGTTATTATCCGATATTTTCTTAGAAGCCGGTCAATCGACATTGCTAAGCGTATGGCCCATGCGCTCTTTTTTCGTATGTAGATATGTCTTGTTGTAGCGATTGGGCTGCGTTTCTATCGGGACATTCTCAACCACCTGCAAGCCATAACCCTCCAGTCCGATACGCTTCACCGGATTGTTTGTCATCAGACGCATTTTCCTGACGCCCAGCTGATACAGTATCTGTGCGCCGACTCCGTAGTCACGCTCATCCGCCTTATGACCCAGTTTCAGATTGGCATCAACCGTGTCAACACCCTCCTCTTGAAGCTTATAGGCTCTTATCTTATCCATCAGACCAATTCCGCGCCCTTCCTGGTTGAGATATAGAATCAGTCCCCTGCCCTCTTTCTCAACCATCTGCATCGCCTTATGAAGCTGATCGCCGCAGTCGCAACGCTGCGAACCGAATATGTCACCGGTAGCGCATGACGAATGGACGCGCAGCAATACCGGTTCATCGGTGGCCACATCGCCTTTTATAAGTGCTATATGCTCCAGTCCATTGCTTTTCTGGCGGAAAGGGATCAGACGGAAATGTCCGTAGATTGTCGGCATATCGACTTCCACACCCATCTCCACCGATGACTCCGTGCGCATTCGGTAAGCGATCAAATCGCGTATGGAGATCAACTTCAATCCCCATTGGTCAGCTTTCTTGCGCAGCTGTGGCAATCTGGCCATCGTTCCATCTTCGTTCAGTATCTCTATGAGCGTTGCGGCCGGTTGCAATCCTGCCAGACGCGCCAAATCCACACCGGCTTCGGTGTGTCCCGGACGGCGAAGCACCCCCTCATCCTGAGCATAGAGAGGATGGACATGTCCCGGCCGACCAAAATCTGAAGCTACAGACTCCGGATCGGCAAGCGCGCGGAGCGTTGCCGCACGGTCGTGCGCCGACACGCCGGTTGTGCATCCGGCGAGTTTATCCACCGTGATTGTGAATGGAGTGCCGAGCATTGACGTATTGTCAGCCACCTGATGGTCCAGCCCGAGTTCCTTGCACCGCGAAATAGTCAGCGGCGCACACAATTCGCCCCGAGCATTAGTAATCATAAAGTTAACATCATCGGGGGTTACCTTTTCAGCTGCCATAACGAGATCGCCTTCATTCTCGCGATCTTCATCGTCAACAACTATCACGAATTTTCCGGACCGAAAATCCTCGATAGCCTCTTCTATATTGTCTAACTTAATTTCCATACAATTAAAATAATGATTACTTACAACGTTTCGTTTTCCTGCATGATCAATTCTGTCAGTTCATCGCTGACTTTGACAATGCGTTCAATCTCCTTGCGAAGAATCCGCAACTGGCGCAATCCAATGAAATAGACAGGCAGTCCGACCGGGAACAACACTATCGCCGTCCAAGCCGCCCAGCGGTAACTCGCCGGATGGTAGAGCCAAAGGCTACGCAGCACAGGATAATCCATCAGTTTGTTGATCACCAGTTTATCCTGACTGTTGGAGATATAATCCACCGTTGCCTCCAGTTCCGCGCGCAGCGTTCTCAACCCCGAACGGCTATAACCGCGCAGCCAATATGCAAAATAGTTAAGTCCCGATGGATTTGCAGCAAGATAGGATTCCGCCATGCTTCTCAGTGCGCCAAGCTTCCCAAGAGCTTCTGCCGGCAACACATCATCCATCACCACCTCTTTCATCTCAATATGACGCGCCTGATTGCTGCCCACAAGCCGACGGAAGAAATTCAGATATGCATCCTTGTTGAACAGGGCCGAATCATGCACAGCCTTATAGGTGAAGAAAATGCCGAGCGGAAGAAGAACGGCTGAACTGAGCCACATACCTTCCCAAACAGGAATCTTCCCATCGCGGGCCATCTTATATCCGGTATTGTCAATGATATAATAGAAGATAAACAGCAAAACGGATATCACCAATGGCGTACCCAATCCGCCCTTACGGATAATAGCTCCAAGGGGCGCACCGATAAAGAAGAATATGATGCAGGCAAACGAAAGCGTAAACTTCTTCTGCATCTCAATGTCATGACGGCGCACGAGTTTGCGCTCATCTTTCATCACCAGCCCCTTGAATTCATTCTCCATCTTGATATTATTGGCCTTGTTGATTGCCAGACGGATATAGTTGATCTCCGATGACGAACCGGCTCCGTGGAAAAGCGAATCGACATTCACTTCTCTGGCCGGCTTCACATCCGGAATCCGCTCCTCTTTGGGGCCGCGTGGTGTAGAAACCGTATGGGAATATGCCACCCCGAGAAACCGCGTCTCAGCAACGCTTTTCCCATAAGCCTGTCCGACACTGTCAATGCGCGCGTTCAGCGAATCTATTGTCTGACTCAGTTCTGCAATATTCTTGCCTACATACTGATTGCGCATCCCCTCCTCATCCATTCGGTTGAAATTGGCATCAAACGGAACAAGAATCTCCTTTTGCGAGAATGTCTCGCGACGATAAGGCACATTCTTCATGCTGCGGCTGGCATCACGCAGATTTTCAAACGACTCTCCGGTCCAAAGTTTCAGAAACAAATGAGTCTTATCCTCCATCATTGCCAACCGGCCCGAATCCGCGAGAATGATATTAGCATTGTCGAAGCCTTTCGAAAGGTCATATATCATAATATCATATAGCGTGCCGTCCTCCCGATTTTTGCTTTCAACAAACAGGTTATAACCCGGTATCTGATCATAGAAAACGCCTTCCGGAATTTCCAGCTCAGGCGATTTCTGCCGCATCGAATAGAGTAGCGTCCACATCTTTGTCTGCGCTATCGGCAGCACATTGTTCTGGAAGAAAAATGCGCCTATCGCGATAAAAACCATCAACGCTATCAGCGGACGCATAACTCTGATAAGCGACACGCCCGATGCTTTCATTGCCGTCAACTCAAAATGTTCGCCGAGATTCCCGAATGTCATTAGCGACGCCAGCAATATTGCCAGTGGCAAAGCCATCGGAATCATGGTCAGCGCCGCATAAAAAAACAGTTCCGCAAGCACATCCACACCAAGACCCTTCCCCACGAGGTCATC
>CAYTLU010000353.1:0-5874 GCA_964438665.1 uncultured Bacteroides sp. | reverse complement strand
CTCGGGTCTTTTTAATTTGACTCTTGTACTACTTCTTGTCTATTGCAATTCTTTCAATGTCCTTCGCCCCGGGGCTTCCCCCAAAAGCGGTGCAAAGTTAACGCTTCTTTCACGATCACACAAATTTTCAAGAAGTTTTTTTCACGGATTTTTGTGCCGAAAAACTCCCATACAACACCTCCTCCCCTGCTCCTCAATCGGTTATACCTCCTCAATGCCAATTAGACTTTAACCTACATTAACATATCGCGCAATCTCTTGCTCCGAAATCCATGTTCACCAAAATTTCGGCCGGAATGCGCTGGCACTTTATTATGACTTGACAGCACCACTAAATTCAGCCGCCGGAAATCATTGGCAAAAACCCGATTAATATCACTAATAAAGCATAAACGCGGCTTCTGCAACGGAATTTGATTTGGCAGGATTAACTAAAGTTACTAATTTTACGTACTGATTTATCGAAACGAATACAAACGACTCACCCAATCATGCAATTGCACATATTTATAATAGCAACCGTCATTCTGTCATGTTTTGCAACAGAAGCCAACGGCCAGCGCCCTGTAAGATTTCACAATGAAACCGCCGATACAACAACAATCACAAACATCCTGATTGATCTGGAGAAAGAGATGCCGGACAATCAGCAGAATCTTGTTGCAATGGCCGGTGAGAAATTGCTAAACACGCCTTATGTTGCCGCAACTCTGGAAATAGAGCCGGAAATGCTGACCATAAATCTTGACGGACTCGACTGCACGACTTTTGTAGAAACGGCAACGGCATTAGCCATGACAGCGGCCAGCCACCGCACATCATGGAGAGATTTCATATATAATCTTGAAAACATCCGCTACCGATCAGGCGAGGTGGATGGCTACTCGTCACGCCTGCACTACGTCAGCGACTGGATTGTTGACAACTCCCACAGAGGGAATTTTCAGGAAATGACATCCCGCATAGGGAAAGCGGACTTTGCGGTAAAGACTTTGGATTTCATGACCTTGCACCGCAGCTCATACAAAGCGTTGAAGGACGATGACAACTATAAGAAGCTCAAAAACGTTGAGATTGGCTATCGATCTCACCGATTCCCTTACATAAAGCCACAGAATATAAAAACAGCAAAAATCGGGAACGGCGATATTATCGCCATAACGACATCAGTCAAGGGGCTGGACGTGACACACATGGGCATCGCCACAATTGTTGACGGAGTCCCCCACCTGATGCACGCGTCGTCCAAAGCCGGAAAAGTCATCGTCGATCCGCTTCCACTGTGGGAATACCTCCGCAAAAACCGCAATGCCACAGGCATCCGCGTCATCCGCCTGAAAGACTACTAAGCCCGAATTGAACCACATCTGAATTTTCGCCCATATCATGAGTTGCACAGGCATAAGTGTGACCACGGTCGCATTGTGTATGGGATTATGTAACACAAGTGGGGCGCGATGACAATTGAATCATCGCGCCCCACCATGTGGACTTTATGCTGATCGCGGACTATTAAGCCTGCGGCATTTTGGTCTTTTTGCCATAGCCATACTTAGCAGTGCAACCGAGTTCTTCCTGAATGCGGAGAAGCTGATTGTATTTGGCCATACGGTCAGAACGGCTGGCAGAACCGGTCTTGATCTGACCTGCATTGGTAGCAACGGCGATATCTGCGATAGTAGCATCTTCGGTTTCGCCGGAGCGGTGTGAAATAACAGCGGTGTAGCCATTGCGCTGAGCAAGCTCAACTGCGCGGAGGGTCTCTGTCAACGAACCGATCTGGTTAACCTTGACGAGGATCGAGTTGGCACATCCTTCGTTGATGCCGCGTTCGAGATATTTAACATTGGTAACAAACAGGTCGTCGCCAACGAGCTGGCAACGATTGCCGATAAGGTCGGTCAGAATCTTCCAGCCTTCCCAGTCGTTTTCGGCCATACCATCCTCGATAGAGTCGATAGGATATTTTTCAACGAGGGTCTTGAGGTATTCAGCCTGCTGCTGAGAAGTCAATTTAGGAGCATCAGCACCCTGTTTCCAAGTATAGTCATAGACACCGTCTTTGTAGAATTCAGAAGAAGCGCAGTCAAGACCGATGGTCACGTCCTTGCCGGGAACATAACCGGCGAGTTCGATAGCCTTAATGATTACATTAAGAGCATCTTCAGTTCCATCGAGAGTGGGAGCGAAGCCGCCTTCATCGCCTACGGCAGTTGAAAGTCCGCGTTCGTGAAGCACTTTCTTCAGGTTGTGGAACACTTCCGTGCCCATGCGGATGCCTTCTTTGAAGCAGCATGCACCGATCGGACGGATCATGAATTCCTGGAAGCAGATAGGAGCGTCAGAGTGAGCTCCGCCATTGATTATGTTCATCATCGGCACAGGAAGGGCATACGAGTTGCATCCGCCGATGTATTTATACAATGGGAGGTCAAGATAATCAGCGGCAGCCTTGGCAACTGCGAGCGAAACACCAAGGATGGCGTTTGCACCGAGATTGCTCTTTGTGTCTGTGCCGTCAAGAGCGATCATGGCTTCATCGATCTTGATCTGATCAAGCGCGCTCATGCCTACAAGCGCATCAGCGATCGGGCCATTGACATTAGCAACTGCTTTCTGAACGCCTTTGCCCATATAGCGTTTTTTGTCGCCATCGCGAAGTTCGAGAGCTTCATTCACGCCTGTAGAAGCACCAGAGGGTACAGATGCGCGTCCACGTGCACCTGATTCAAGAATTACGTCAACTTCCACTGTGGGGTTGCCACGAGAATCGAGCACCTCACGGCCAATGATTTTTTCAATTTTCATAATCAGTTAAAACTTAAAAAGTTGGTTATATAAGATTGTTTTGTTTGCAATCGGTTATGCTCAATGCAAAGATACTAAAATTTTCAGTATCGCCCACACAAATCCAACAAATTAGAGTCAATAAAATAACAAATAAATATTAAGAATCGAAATAGGAAAACGAGATTGCCCAATATCCGCTATCAAAGGGATCGATAATCAACAAACGCAACCGACCGCAGTCTCTAATTTCCAGAAACTGCGGCCGGTTATGTTGCATGACGGCTATGCCGCCAAAAGATCCTGATTATTCAGCTTTGGGAGCTTCCTCTGCCTTTGGAGCCTCTTCTGCTTTTGGAGCTTCAGGGGCAGCCGGCGCAGCAGCTTTATTGCTGCGGCGTGAACGGCGTGTGCGGCCTTCTTTCTTAGCGCCTTTTTCCTTGAGCATGCCTTCATTGTAGTCAACTAGCTCAATGAAACAGGTCTGGGCATTGTCGCCAAGGCGATAGCCGGTCTTTAGAATGCGAGTGTAGCCGCCGTTGCGTTCAGCAACTTTAGTGGCCACCTCACGGAAAAGCTCATTGACAGCTTCCTTGCTCTGGAGATATCTGAACACAAGACGGCGATTGGCCATCGAATCTTCCTTTGAACGGTTGATCAGGGGCTCGGCGTAGATGCGTAGAGCTTTAGCCTTAGCCAAAGTCGTGAAAATGCGTTTGTGCAGAATCAACGAAATAGTCATATTGGCAAGAAGCGCATCGCGATGGGCTTTTTTACGACCGAGATGGTTGAATTTTTTATTATGTCTCATCGTTTAATTACTCTTTATCTAGTTTGTATTTTGAAATATCCATCCCGAATGAGAGGTTGAGATTGGCCAAAAGGTCATCAAGCTCGGTCAGCGATTTCTTTCCGAAGTTACGGAATTTGAGCAAGTCATTGCGGTTGAACACAACCAGCTCGCCCAAAGTTTCCACTTCTGCACTCTTCAAGCAATTGAGGGCACGGACAGAAAGATCCATGTCAACAAGCTTGGATTTGAGAAGCTGACGCATGTGGAGCACTTCTTCATCAAACTCTTCATTTTCTTCCTGCTCTGAAGTCTCAAGGGTGATTTTCTCATCGGAGAAGAGCATGAAATGATAAATCAGAATTTTAGCAGCCTCCTTAAGAGCATCTTTCGGGAGGATAGATCCATTGGTCGTGATTTCCAAAGTGAGCTTATCGTAGTCGGTCTTCTGATCAACGCGGAAATTGTCAATGGTATATTTCACGTTTTTAATAGGCGTGTAGATCGAATCAATTGCGATCACATTGACATCATCCGTCGGGGTGACGTTTTCCTCTGCGGGAACCCAGCCACGACCTTTATTGATAGTGAACTCAAGAGTGAAGCTCGCTGAAGAATCCAAATGACAGATTACAAGTTCGGGGTTAAGGACTTCGAAGCCGGTCAACGCTTTTCCGAGTTCGCCGGCCGTGAGCACTTCGGCGTCAGAGACAGTCACGACTGCTTTTTCTGACTCCGTGTCTTCCACAACCTGTTTGAGATCGACCTTCTTTAAATTCAGAATGATGTTAGTCACATCTTCTTTCACACCCGGGATCGTGTCGAATTCATGCTTCACGCCATCAATTTTGATTGAGGAGATTGCATAACCTTCAAGCGATGACAACAGGATGCGGCGAAGGGCATTACCGATGGTTATACCATAGCCCGGCTCCAATGGCTTGAACTCAAACTTGCCGAATTTGTTATCGGCCTCCAACATCAATACCTTGTCAGGTTTTTGAAATGCTAATATAGCCATGTGGATCTGTCTTAAGAATTATTATTTAGAATACAACTCGACAATCAACTGCTCCTTGATGTTTTCAGGGATGTCTTCACGTGCGGGCACGTGGAGCAGCTTACCGGCTTTGACTGACTCGTCCCATTCAAGCCAAGGATATTTTGAATGGTTGAAGCCGGCCAATGCATCAGCAATAACTTCGAGAGACTTGGATTTTTCACGCACGCCGACAACATCACCGGGCTGAACAGCATAAGAGGCGATGTTGACAATCTGTCCGTTCACCGTGATATGACGGTGGAGGACAAGCTGACGGGCTGCTGCGCGGGTGGGAGCAATGCCCAGACGGTAAACGATGTTGTCCAGACGGCCTTCAAGAAGCTGAAGGAGCACCTCACCGGTGATACCCTTATGGCGGGCTGCTTTATCAAACAAATTGTGGAATTGCTTTTCCAGCACACCATAGGTGTATTTTGCTTTCTGCTTTTCGCGGAGCTGCACACCGTATTCCGATGTTTTTCTACGACGGTTCTGACCATGCTGGCCTGGAGGATAGTTTCTCTTGGCGAGCACCTTGTCTTCACCGAAAATTGGTTCGCCGAATTTGCGGGCGATTTTGGTTTTAGGGCCTGTATATCTTGCCATTTTCTTTCTGATTGAATGTTAAACAAAGCGTGTCTGCCGGACGAACATTCGGCTTAGTGCAGCCGCGACCATAGAGAGGTGATAAAAATATGGTCTATTTCACATTGCCGCGTTATCAGCCGCAACAGACTTCAGATGCTTTTAGTTTTTATTATTCTGAAATTTAGACGCGACGGCGTTTCGGAGGACGGCATCCGTTGTGTGGCAGCGGAGTTACATCAATGATTTCCGTAACCTCGATACCGGCTCCATGTATGGTACGGATGGCTGATTCACGGCCATTACCCGGACCTTTCACATAGGCTTTCACTTTGCGCAGACCAAGGTCATAGGCCACCTTTGCGCAATCCTGAGCTGCCATCTGAGCTGCATAAGGAGTGTTTTTCTTAGAGCCTCTAAAGCCCATTTTACCGGCGCTTGACCATGAGATCACCTGACCTTCAGAATTGGCTAAGCACACAATGATGTTGTTGAAAGAGGAGTGAACGTGAAGCTGACCAGCTGCGTCAACCTTAACGTTTCTCTTCTTAGATGCGACTGTCTTTTTTGCCATATTATTCTATTATTTTGTAGCTTTCTTCTTATTAGCGACTGTTTTCTTACGGCCTTTGCGTGTGCGGGCATTGTTTTGGTGCTCTGACCGCGAACC
>CAYTLU010000352.1:0-10938 GCA_964438665.1 uncultured Bacteroides sp. | reverse complement strand
ATAACTACTCATATGACGACATTGTTAAGCTTTCATATTCAAACGACGGAGATGTTCAGGCTATAACAACAGATTCATTTAAGATAAATAAGCTTAAAACCGAAATTACTAAAACTGTTCAAAAGGAAATTGCAAAGGTCTATGATAATCAAGTTGATATTCCGATTGGCTCGTTTACAAATATTTCCGTGCTTTCAAACTGGGGACCGTGTATTCCCGTAACATTTAACCTTACAGGCAGTTTTTCTTCAGAAATTGTCAGCACCTTTGAACAGGCTGGCATAAATCAGACAGTACACCACATAAGGCTTATGCTAACCTCTAAAATTATGACTACCTCGCTTGATTATTCTGGCAAAATTACATTTACAACCGATTTTGAAATTGCACAGTCCGTAATAGTCGGCAATATTCCGTCAACCTACGGTAATCTTTACAGAACATACTGATTTTTGCAATAAATGATATTACCTTGCAAAAAACGTTTGAAAAATATTGAAAAACAATATATCTTGTGTTATAATAAAACAGTTAATACAATCTGTAAGGAGGCGTTTCTTTGCCCCAAACCCTTATTGTTTCCGATAAGCAGTCGGAATATATGAAGTTAATAGCAGAGATTATGGAAATTCGCAAACGAGGAGAACGGCCTCTTGCTTTTGTTCGCACCTACGGATGTCAGCAAAACGTTGCTGACAGTGAAAAAATCAAGGGTATGCTTGCCAAGTCAGGATTTGATTTTGCGGATTCGCCCGATGAAGCTGATTTCATTTTATTTAACACCTGTGCTGTGCGTGAACACGCTGAGGACAGGGTGTTTGGAAATGTCGGAGCTTTAAAAAATCTTAAGCGCAAACACCCTCAGATTTTAATTGCTCTTTGCGGCTGTATGATGGAGCAGGAACATAATTAATTTTGTCTGTATATATAACAAAAAAATCGCCAAAAGTTGGGCGCTTTTTGTGAAAAATTGCATTTTTTTGACTAAAAGCGCTCTTGGAAGTTTCCTGAGAGTCCTTTGCATGAAAAAAAACGCTAACTTTGCGTCTCGAACAACATATTTATGATATTTATGGAATTGTCACCTCTCACTGCCGTATCGCCTATCGACGGCCGCTATCACAGCAAGTGTGAATCTCTAGAGTCGTATTTTTCGGAATTTGCCCTTATCCGCTATCGCGTCCGTGTCGAAGTGGAATATTTTATCGCGCTTTGTAGCATCCCTCTGCCGCAGCTTGCCGGAGTGGATCATTCGTGTTTTGATGATCTTCGCGCAATCTATCGCAACTTCTCGCTTGAAGACGCCATGCGCATCAAGGAAATCGAGTCGGTGACCAACCATGATGTGAAAGCCGTTGAGTATTTTCTCAAAGAGCAGTTTGATCTACTGGGTCTTGAACCTTACAAGGAGTTTATCCACTTCGGCCTGACATCTCAGGACATCAACAATACGTCAGTCCCGATGTCGATTCGCGATGCAATCGTTGAGACATACATGCCGCAACTCGAATCTCTTGTGGATAAAATCGAGTCGCTCGCTTCTGAATGGGCCGATGTTGCCATGTTGGCGCGCACTCACGGTCAGCCGGCATCGCCTACGCGTCTTGGAAAGGAGTTCGGCGTGTTTGCATATCGTCTCCGCCGGCAGATTGAGGCTCTTAAGACGGTTCCGTTCAGCGGCAAGTTTGGTGGCGCAACCGGCAATTTCAACGCACACCATGTGGCATATCCGGCTATTGATTGGCCTTCGTTTGCAGCTCGCTTCCTGAGCGAATCTCTCGGCATAGAGCGTGAGATGATGACAACCCAGATATCTAACTATGACAATCTTGCCGCTCTTTTCGATGCTCTCCGCCGCATCAATACGATTTTGATTGATTTTGACCGCGATGTGTGGCAGTACATCTCTATGGACTATTTCAAACAGCGCATCAAAGCAGGGGAGGTTGGATCATCCGCGATGCCGCATAAGGTCAATCCTATTGATTTCGAGAATTCTGAGGGCAATCTTGGCATAGCCAATGCCATTCTCGCGCATTTGGCGCAAAAACTTCCGGTGTCCCGATTGCAGCGTGATCTGACGGATTCCACTGTGCTTCGCAACATCGGTGTGCCGATAGGCCACATGATGATTGCTCTGGCAAGCACTATGAAGGGGCTTGGCAAGCTGATTCTCAATCAATCGGTGTTGTATGCTGATCTCGACCGCATGTGGAATGTAGTGGCCGAAGGCATCCAGACCATTCTTCGCCGGGAAGGCTATCCAAAACCCTATGAAACGCTCAAACAGTTGACACGCGTCAACTCCACCGTTACAGCCGAGAGTATCGCTGCTTTTATCGACACGCTTCAAGTCAGTGATTCGGTTAAGGCTGAACTCCGGGCTCTCTCCCCACACACCTACACCGGCTGTTGAGATGGTTTAATCCGTTTTATTCAATTTGATAAGGTCGAAGCGTGCTTCGGCCTTTTTATGACGCGATTTTTCGGAATTAGGGTTTAATTTGTTTCATAATTATATAAATTCATTTCATTTTGTGATTTGTTGGGCGGTCTAAATGAATGTTAAATAGGCATATCTCATTACTGTTGCCGCTTATAGGCGTGTCATTGGCTCTTTATCGACGAGAATTTTAACATAAATTAACCCGGATTTCCCCCTGTTCACATGCAACATTTTATATCTTTGTTGCAATAAAATTGAATGTAGATTGTCGTATAGAGGTTAGTTACCCCCTTACGTACCAAAACTTAGTTAACCGTGTATTGTAATCCGAATGGGTTTGCATGCCCTTGTCGGCGCATTGCTTTCCTTGCAGGGAATCAATAATTAAATCCTTAATAATCTATCAAATTCATTAACCAAAACCAATTTTTTATGAAGGCAAAGGTAATTAGCCTGCTATTCGCTCTCATGGTGTTGCCTGTGTTGGCTTTCGCTGCCAATATCAAGGTGACGGGTGTGGTGACGGATAACAGCGGCGAGCCAATGATTGGTGTGTCTGTCATAGTGAAAGGCACTCAACAAGGCGTTGCCACGAACATTGATGGTGAATATGCCATTAATGCTGCCGAAGGTGATGTTCTGGTGTTCTCCTACGTCGGTTGTCACCCTCAAGAAATTAAAGTTGCGGGGTCTTCACCCATCAATGTCGTGATGGAAGAGGATTCGAAAACTCTGGATGAAGTGGTTGTGACCGCTCTCGGCATCAAGCGTGAGCAGAAGTCTCTGTCCTACAACGTTCAGCAGCTGAAAGGCGATGTCTTGACAACCAACAAGGATGCCAACTTCGTCAATTCGCTGGCCGGTAAGGTTGCCGGTGTCAACATCAACGCATCCTCGTCAGGCACGGGTGGTATCTCCAAGGTTGTGATGCGCGGTACGAAATCAATCATGCAGTCGTCCAACGCTCTTTATGTTGTTGATGGCATGCCGATGCGCGGTGCGCGTTCAATGGGTGATGCCGGCGCGTTCGGTTCAAGCGGAGCTACCGAACCTATCGCCGACCTTAACCCTGACGATATCGAATCGATGTCAGTGCTGACCGGTGCTGCCGCCGCCGCTCTTTATGGTAGCGATGCCGCCAATGGCGCTATCGTCATCACCACCAAGAAAGGTCAGGCCGGCAAAACAAAGATCACAGTCGGATCTAACCTCGAATGGAATCGCGCATGGATTCTTCCACGCTTCCAAGACACTTACGGCGCAGGCCAGAATGGAGTCATGGATCCCAACTCTTCAAGCAGTTGGGGCGCTCGCATGACACCTTATAATAATAGCGGCTATGATATTGCCGATGATTACCTCCAGACCGGTTTCGTTGCAACCAATTCAGTTACATTTTCAACCGGTACGGAAAAGAATCAGACATATGCATCTGCCGCTGCTGTGAATTCAAAAGGAATTGTGCCTAATGACCGTTATAACCGTTATAACTTCAATATACGCAACACTTCCACATTCCTTGATGATAAGATGACACTTGACCTCAATGCAAGCTATATCTATCAGAACGACCGAAACATGATCAATCAGGGCTCGTATATGAACCCGATTGTGGGTGCATACCTGTTCCCTCGCGGAAATGATTGGAACGAAGTGCGTGCTTATGAAGTTTATGATCCGGCGCGCAAAATCTCCACTCAGAATTGGCGTTATGGCGCATATAATCTGACAGTGCAGAACCCCTATTGGGTTAACTACCGAAACCTCCGCGAAAGCTATAAAGATCGTTATATGCTTGGTGCTCAGCTCACATATAAAGTGCTTCCTTATCTGACGTTGAGCGGCCGGGTGCGTATCGATAACTCTTATACAAAATCGACCGACAAACGTTATGCAGGAACAATCGGTAACCTTTCCGATAACTCTACCCGCGGTTATTACGGCGAAGCCAATTATAAGGAAAAACAGATATATGCCGACTTCCTTGCAACATTCCATAAGGATCTTGGTGCAGACTGGAATCTTCAGGCTAATTTCGGCGGATCGATCTCTGATATGCGCTATGATGCAATCGATAACCGTGGCGGTATCCCTGACGGATCAGAGAACTATCCCGGCCAGGATGCTTTGTTGACCAACTTCTTCTCAATAAATAATATCTCGCGTAATGCTACAAAGACTTGGGATATGTGGCACGAACAGACACAGTCGCTCTACGCAAGTGCCGACCTCGGCTTCAAGCAGACCTACTATTTGACCCTTACCGGTCGTAATGACTGGCCTTCCGCTCTTGCAGGACCAAATTCAAAGTCTTCTTCATTCTTCTATCCTTCAGTGGGTGTGTCAGTGTTGATGACTCAGATGTTTGCTGACGCCGGTATCAACATTCCGCAGGAATATCTGTCGTTCTGGAAAATCCGTGCTTCTTGGGCTTCGGTAGGTACTGCATTCCAACGTTATATCGCAAACCCGCGCTATGAATGGAAAAACGGTACATGGTCAACACAGACCCAGTATCCGGTTGATAACCTTCAGCCTGAACGGACAAAATCTTGGGAAGTCGGTATGAATTTCAGATTCTTGAATGATTTCAATTTCGATGCAACATGGTATCAGGCCGACACCTATAATCAGACATTTAACCCCAATATCCCTGTAGGCAAATATTCAAAAATCTATATTCAGACCGGTAATATCCGCAACTGGGGTATGGAATTTGCACTTGGTTATGATCACACATGGGGCGATTTCTCTTGGACTTCAAACATGACATACTCGTTCAATAAGAACAAGATCATCGAACTCGGTCGCAATGCCTACAACCCTGTTACCGGCGAAAAACTTTCGATTGATCAGCTTGTCATGTCAGAAAATCAGGTAGGTGCAACCCGCTTTATCCTTCGCGAAGGCGGCACGATGGGCGATCTTTATTCAGTGCTTGATCTCCAGCGTGACTCCAAAGGTAACATCTATATTGATGCTGCCGGCAATGTCGCTACGGTAGGTGTGGCTGACCAGCCGATTAAGCTCGGTTCGGTTCTTCCTAAAGGCAACCTTGCATGGAACAACTCATTCCGTTGGAAAAACCTCTCTGCAAGTTTCATGATCTCGGCTCGCTTCGGCGGTATCGTTTACTCACGTACTCAGGCCGTTCTTGACTACTACGGTGTGTCAGAAGCTACCGGTGCTGCCCGCGATCTCGGCTACGTTGAGCTTAATGGCGGCGACCGCGTGAATCCCGAACAGTGGTATGGCATTATCGCAGGCGGTGAAACCGTTCCCCAGTACTACACATACTCGGCCACAAACGTCCGACTGCAGGAAGCTACTTTGAGTTATCTCATCCCGCGTCGTTGGTTGAACAACGTATGCGACATCAAGGTGTCACTTGTTGGCCGCAACCTCTGGATGATCTACAACAAAGCTCCTTATGATCCTGAAGCAGTTGCTTCTGCCGGAAATTATTTCCAAGGCATTGACAACTTCATGATGCCTTCTCTGCGCAACTTCGGCTTCAATGTTAATTTCAACTTCTAATTCAAGCCCAAAATGAAACATACATTCAATAAAATATTGGCCGGTGGCGCTATGATTCTTGCCGCTACCGCTTGTACGGGCGATTATCTTGACATCAATTCCAATCAGGCGCAGCCCGGCGACCTCTCGGCCGACGGCTTCGCATTGGTTTCGTCGATGACAAATATATGCAGCACTGTCGTTCCTTCGGATGTCAACTGTAACCAGTTCACCGACTGTCTGCTCGGCGGTACACTTGGAGGATACTTCTCAGACGGCGCTCCGTTCATGACATCTTTTGTGCGCAACAATGCCCCTGACAACTGGTCTTCAGTTTTCCTTAGAGACTCAAAAATCATAGCGACGCTCTACACCAACCTTTCCGAAGTTGAAGGTTATTGCGAAATGTCAGGTGAAGTCGTGCCTTTGGCAGTAGCGCAGATTTGTAAAGTTGCCGCAATGAACCGCGTGACCGATACCTATGGCCCGATACCTTATTCTGCAATCGGTTTTGAAGGTGCGGTAAAGACCCCTTATGATTCTCAGGAGGAAGTCTATAACAAATTCTTTGAAGAACTCGCTGAAGCGCGTCAGATTCTTCTTGACAACACAACCGCCCAGCTTAGCCCGCTTGTTGATAAAGTCTATTCAGGCAATGTGACTAACTGGATTCGCTTCTGCAACTCTCTGCAACTTCGCTTGGCTGTGCGTATCGCTTATGCCAATCCCACTCTTGCAAAGCAGAAAGCAGAGGAAGCTGTCAATCCGGCTAATGGCGGCGTAATTGAAACAAACGATCAGAATGCTACATGGAAGAACTATGCTACGAGTACAAATGCCATGCGTACGGCAATCTGGTATAACGCCCACGACACTCGTCCATCAGCAGAAATCGCTTGCTACCTGAATGGCTATAACGATCCGCGTCTGCCTATGTACCTGACAGAATCAGGCTCTCCAACGGCTCCGGATCTTGGTGGTACGCCATATAAAAATGAGGATGGCACTTGGATGACCTCTCCGGCGGGCGTATCCCTTCAATATGTAGGTATCCGCCGTGGATGGGAGACATTCTCTACATCGTGGTCGATTAATTTCTCTGATGTCAATCTCCCGGGAAACACTCCGGCTCTTTGGCAAAATGCATCGGAAGTTTGCTTCCTCCGCGCCGAGGGCGCAGCCGTATTTGGATGGGATATGGGCGGAAATGCTGAATCGTTCTACAACAGAGGTATCGAACTTTCGTTTGAAAACTATGGTGTGACCGGTGCGGCCGATTATATCGCTGATGATTCATCCGTTCCTGCTCAGTTCTATGATCCGGAAGGGTTAAATCCGTGGAACGGCACAATCCCTGCTGTTACCATCAAATGGGACGAATCGCTTGACATAGAGGCTAAACAGCAGAAGATCATCACTCAGAAATGGATTGCCAACTGGCTGCTCGGTAATGAGGCATGGGCCGACTACCGTCGAACAGGCTATCCGTTCCTCATTCCGGTTGCATATAACGGTTCTAACGTTGTTGACATAAACCGCGGTCCGCGGCGTATGCCTTATCCGTCCGCTGAATACACGGATAACTTGGACAACGTGCAGAAAGCCGTGACCGACTACCTCAAAGGTCCGGACAACTTGGCCACCAGAGTTTGGTGGGATTGCAAGCCGGGTCTCTAATTTGACAGTCAAACCGTTTACTAGAAACATATTCTCAATATGAATAATAAAATCAAATATTTTGCTTCGGCATTGATGGTTGCTGCAGTTGGAGCTTCGTTTACCGCTTGCGATGACTGGACTGAACCTGAACACGTTGACATTAATTACACAAATGTCGAAGATGCCGAAAACTACCCCGCTTATCTTGAGGCTCTACGCGCTTATCGCAAGACTGACCACAAGAAAGTTTATGCTTGGGTAAATCTATCGGAAAACGCTCCCGCCAATCAGAGTGAGCGTGTCACTTCATTGCCGGACTCGATTGATGTTCTTGTCCTGTCAACGCCTTCTGAAATTCACCCCATTGTTCTCTCTGATCTTAACAATGTGCGTGAAAAGAAAGGTATGGAAGTGGTTTATCAAATCGATTTTGATGCCATTAAGGCTGAATACACAGCTCTTTGTGAGCAACTTGGCGCTGATCGCGAAGCTATTCAGGCTCAGATTGATGCTCTCGATCCGGAAGCTGAGGACTATGAGGCTCAGATGGCAGAGCTTGAAGCCAAGCTTGAAGCCTCTGAAAATCCCAACCTTAATGACTACCTGCTTGCTGATTTGACGAAATTGCTCAACTATGCCAAAGATATGAATCTTGATGGCGTCATGTTCGCTTTCAATGGCAAGGCTTCAAATCATTTGTCAGCAGCAGAACTTGCTGAATACAATGCTCAACAACTCGTGTTCTTGGGCGCTGCCCGCGACTGGCACAAGCGTAACCCGAATTTGAAGTACGATTTCCTCGGTTATCCTCAGAATATCACTGATAAGGATATTCTCGGTGAATTCGGAATGCTCTTTATTCGTCAGGGACTTGATGCCACCAACACCAATGTTTACACTTATTATCTGGCTATGGCACAGTCTGAAGGCGTGCCTGCCGATCGTCTCGGAATGATGGCAACTTATATCAGTGCTGATCCCGAAGACGTAACCACAGGTGTGTTCTCTGACGGATCTATGGCTCTTGACGGATTTGCCAAATGGCTTGTAAATGCCGATGTGGCATGTCTGGGTATTCAGAATGTTCAGAATGACTATTTCAATCCGTCATTCTCGTATCCTCATGTCCGTGCCGTGATTCAGGCTGCTAATCCCAATATTAAGTAACCATTTAAACATCGACTAAAACAATGAAAAAAATATTGTATCTTGCATCTATGCTGCTACTCTCTATCGGCGCTCTGACTTCATGTCAGGACGATTATGAGAACGTGGCTGATGACAACAAGATTTGGGATCCCACCGTGGATCGCGTTTCGTTGACTCTCCTCGATGGCAAAGCCGACGTTATAACAAAAAACATGAACGTTGCAATGGCGCAGCCTGAGGCTTTTGATGTCAACGTGACTTATGCTGTTACCCCCGACAAAATGGAAGAATACAAAGCCATTTATGGTGGTGAACCGGTTCTTCTTTCTGAGGAAAACTACTCTTTGGATGTGCCGACGGCTGTGATTGAAGCAGGTGGCGTTACTTCTACGAACGCTTCCATTACATTCAGTGGCTTGCTCTCGCTTGACCCCGATTTGGTTTATGTGCTTCCGGTTTCGATTGTCAGCTCCAACGTTCCTGCGTTGACGAGTCGTGCAACGACTTACTACGTGTTCCGTGGCGCAGCTTTGATCAACACCGTGGGCAACATGACCGGAACATGTCTCCGCTTCGTTAACGAAGGCGAATGCCCGATGCTCGGCAACCTTCGTGAAATGACATTCGAGGTGCTTCTCCGCCCGGATGCATTCTCCAACATGCTTTCAACTTTGATCGGTATTGAGGGCAGATGGTTGATCCGTATTGGTGATGCCGGTGTCCCATCCAATCAGATACAGGTGGCAGCAAGCCCTAACGTAACTGACCCGGCTTGGCAGCTCGAAATCGGCAAATGGACATTCGTGACTTTGACATTTGATGGTAATACCGGTGACGTGACTGTTTACTTTAATGGTGTCAAGAAGGGCTCAACCCAGCGTTCCGGAGCTACTACTATCGACTGGAATGTTGTCAGCGAAGACCGTGCCTGCTACATAGGCTACGCATACGATACTGACCGTGACTTTATGGGCGACATGTCGGAAATGCGTATATGGAACAGAATCCTTACTCCAGATGAAATCAACTCGCGCAACCACTTCTATCGCGTTGATACCGATTCTGAAGGACTCGTTGCTTATTGGAAATTTGACGAAGGCGCCGGAAATTTGATACACGACTATGCAAACGGTTACGATATGCATGTTCCTGCAACTTATCCAGGCAAGTCTTCTGTTCCGGCCGATATCAAGTGGAATGCAGTCACACTGCCTTAAGTTCCTCGTTTAAATCAAATAATTTATTAAGAATACATTTGCAATGAAATATCGCAATCATATCAAACGCTCACTCATTGTGGCAATAGTAGCCTTCGCTACCACTGCCTGCAATGAGGAAGTGAATATCGGGACGGTTCAGGCTCCCGATATTGCAGGCGATGGCGACGAACTCCTTTTCGTTTCCGACGCAAACGGTAGTACCGGACATTCCAATCTGGAATTCCGTGGCAATGCCGGCCTTGACCTCTATGTCAACGCAACGGCTGCTCATGCAGCTGACGAGAGCGTGAGCTTCGTTTATGATGCATCTGTTCTCGAAGAATACAACAACACTAACAGCACCAAGTTTGAGGCTATCCCCGAATCTTGGGTGTCATTCAGCAACGGTGGTGTTAGCACTCTCGCTGCCGGTGAACTCCGGTCAACTCCGGTCACTATGACTATCACTTCTGATGGATCTCTTGACTACGAGACCACCTATGTCGTGCCATTGCGAATATCTTCTGTCGGCACAGCGACTGTGGCTGCAAGTTCTCAGTCTCGTCTTGTTTTCGTGAAAGATTTGACTACCCTTCCTGACTGCTTCAAGACTTGGACCGATGATAACGGTGAAGTCCATGAAGGCATCAAAATTTTCTCCTGCATGGAAGTCAACGATACCAACCCGCTTAATAACTTGCGCTTCACGCTCAAGAAATCAGGCAAATACATGGTTGACGCTCTTATCATGTTCTCAGGCAACATAAACTACAATGCTGAAACCGGTCGCGTCTATTTCTATGCCAACACGAATGTTCAGCACCTGCTTGACAATCGCGAGAAATATCTCAAACCGCTTCAGGACCGCGGCATGAAGGTGATCATGGGCGTGATGTGTAACCATGACCGCGCTTGTATTGCCAACCTTGCCGATGAGACTGCCAAACTGTTTGCTCAGGAGCTGAAAGC
>CAYTLU010000351.1:0-2193 GCA_964438665.1 uncultured Bacteroides sp. | reverse complement strand
ACAAGCACAGAAATCTAACTGATGCTCAACAAGATGACTTAAAAGGATTTGAATCGCATCCGGTTCAATCCAATCATCTGCATCTATAAACATCAAAGCCTCACCGCAGACATGCCTGAGAGCAGTATTCCGTGCATCGGCTACGCCCTTGAAAGTCTGACTTACGACCTCTATTCGGCTATCCGATTTTGCAAAACTCTTGATTACGGCAAAGGAATCATCTGTAGAACCGTCATCAACAATGACAATCTGCAACTGCCGATGTGTCTGGTCAATTACGCTCTCAATGCAACGGGCGACATATCGCCCGCTATTATGACACGGAATCAAGATAGAAACCAACATTGTCCCGGATTTCTTTTTGTCATTGAATCAATTAGCTCTACAGCAAAAATATCAACCCCACAAAGAACCCCACCGACTGCGAAACAGTGCAAGCACGTATGATTTTATTGGAATATATCATGAAATGAGTTTGGCTTTGTCTTCCGCCTTCGGCATCAGCCACGTTTCAACTGGTTTTGCTATGACATTGACAATGAGCGAACAGCCGTAGCTTATTATGACTAGTATTGAGAATATCAACAGGGGATATGAGAATGAATAGATAAATTTGTGGAATAGGTAGTAGCAGAACCACGAATGAATCATCCACATATTCATGGATTGGGCACCAAGTTTGGCAAGGACCGCACCGACGAGCTTTGGCAATGGCGTCATTATAAGCAGAACAGTGATGAGGAAGGCGTAGAAGAAGTTGTACTTAAACACACAGTTGACAGCGATCAGCACGATTGCCCCCCCCCATTTTAATGCGCTGATATACTTATGTTTAGCGGCTTTAAGTTTAATTCTTTCAAAAAAATGGCCGCGAGCAGCCAATGCTCCGAGACTGAATGAAAAGAGCAGATGGAACACCAGCAACGGATTATAAATCCAATAGTTGGAATACAGATATTTCACGCCATAACGGCTTATGCAAAAACTTGTGCAAAGATGGATGAACAAGGTTGCCGCTATAACTTGCCACGCCTTGAACGGCTTCATCAACTTGAAAATCCACGGGGCGAGCAGCGACAGAACTACGTATGGGAACAGGAACCACATCTCGCCGTTGTAAGTGGAGTGGAATGAGGAGAAGTTGGCGATGACCGTTGAAAGCGATCCCGGATAAGTGGATGGATTCATAAAATGGCCGATGGAGACGAACACAATAAGAATTATCCAATAATGAATGAAGAGCTTCAGCACTCTGCTCCAGCGGTGTCGGTCGCCACGTTCATTGACCTTATAAAGCCCATAACCGCCAAGAATCAGGTAGAAAGCCACCGGATTCGTGGCGCGGCTGAGTATATAGACTAAAGGCGTTCCATCAATTGAGATAAGATTATGACAAAGCTCAGCATTCGGCAATTGATTGAAGAGGTGAAGAAACAGCATCAGCAAAATCGCCACGCCCTTCATCATCTGTGATTCTTGCTTGGTCATAATGATTTGTAAAGGTTAGAATAGCATGTGGCCATAGTTGCGATGTCAAAGCGGTCTGCGCGACGGCGGCAGGCCTCGGCTATGGCATGGTATCGGGTGGTGTCGGTCTCGAGCGCGAGGATTTCGCGAGCAAGTTGTGCTTGGTCGCCGCGGGGGAAGAGGATGCCTGCATCTTTGACGACCTCGCGCAATCCGTCTACATCCGAAGCCAGGAACGGCTTGTCCACACTCATTCCTTCGACCGAGGAGAGCGACAGCCCCTCAAAGTGTGACGACATTACGATATAGTCAGCGGCGTGCAACAATTGCGGAACATCGGTGCGCAGACCAAGAAAATGTACCCTGTCGACAAGATGGCTTTCGTTTTTAACGAGAGCTTCGAGCTCCAATCGGCGGGTACCATCGCCCACCAAGAAAAGGTGAAATTTCTCGGGAAGATACTTCAACGACTTAATCAGCGTGTCCTGATCCTTTTCCCAGCGGAAGCCCGCCACCATTATGATTTTGCGGCTTTCGGGTGCAATTACCTCAAGGTTAAGTGAGACCGTGGCATTGGCGTACTTGGCGATATCCACGCCGTTGTTTATGGTACAGATGTCAGCCTTACAAGGACCGATATATTGTCGCAGATTCTCCTCAGCCTTTTGTGAAATGCAAATTACCTTGCGGTAGCGGTTGTACATCCAGCGGTCAATGACCGCATAC
>CAYTLU010000350.1:0-2748 GCA_964438665.1 uncultured Bacteroides sp. | reverse complement strand
TGATACATTGATACCGCTGATACTCTCCTACTTGGTGTATCTAAGCCTTTTCCTCCCCCACCTTGGCCTGAGTTGGAGACGCATGCATGATGTTGGTCACAGCGGGGGCTATATATTTATGGCGTTGATTCCTGTTGTCGGGTGGATATTCGTTCTCATCGCTTGCTGCAAGGAGTCAGAGCCATTTGAAAATGATTATGGCCCGGTGCCTAATGTCGATTGAATAAAGAGCGCGTGTCAATGGTACTTTATAATACGACATTCGTTGTCGATAGCCGGGTCATTGAGCCGTTCAAGTCATGGGTGGCGTCCGCGTTTATTCCGGGCGCATTGGATAGCGGTGTCTTTATCGATCCGTTATTCACCAGAATACTGTCCACGCAGGGTGATGAGACGGCGGAATCTTTTGCAGTTCAGTTTAAGGCACGAGAGATGGCTGATGCGCAGAATTGGAATGACACCACCGGTGCGAGACTGATAGAAGACATTCAGGAAACGTATCATGATTCTGTACTCGCATTCTCGACATTCATGGAAATAATCAGTCAATGAGCATGACACCAACTGCCACACGCTTGATGCTTAAGGAGTATGACCGGATTATAATTGGAATTGATCCCGGCACGAATGTAATGGGCTACGGAATTCTAGGCGTCAAGTCCGGAAAACCGCAAATGATTGCAATGGGAGTCGTGCAGCTTAGCAAGTTTGAGTCTCATTATCTGCGGTTGCGGCGAATTTATGAGCGTGTGGTGCAACTGGTTGAACAATATTTGCCGGATGAGATGGCGATAGAGGCACCTTTCTTTGGCAAAAACGTGCAGTCAATGCTGAAACTTGGCCGGGCACAGGGGGTGGCAATGGCGGCTGCGCTTTCCAGGGAAGTTCCCATTACAGAATATGAGCCCAGAAAAATTAAAATGGCCATTACCGGTAATGGTGCCGCATCAAAGGTGCAGGTGCAGGAGATGTTAAGACGAATGCTTGACATTCCGGCTGATCAGTTGCTTCCCCAGCTTGATGCAACAGATGCCTTGGCGGCAGCCTTGTGTCACCATTACGAGTCGTCACGTCCGAAAATAGACAAAGGCTGTTCGTCGTGGAAGGAATTTATAGCCAAAAATCCTGACCGGCTAAAATAGAATTGTAATATTGTATAGTCTTACATTTTTCATTACATTTGCAAAAACACCTGTATAGATAACCAAATCTAACATCATATGTACAAATTTGATAAACGTATCGTAATTACTCTTGACGCCGGCGGCACAAATTTCGTTTTTGGAGCCATGCAGTCAAATGAATTTATTGTTGATCCTATAACAATGCCTTCAAACGCTCAGGATCTTGACTTGTGCCTTTCAACTATGGTCAAAGGTTTTGAGCAGGTTATCTCCAAACTGAATCAGAAACCGGTGGCAATCAGTTTTGCGTTCCCCGGCCCGGCTGACTATCCTAATGGTATCATTGGCGGCTATCTGCCTAATTTCCCTTCTTTCCGCAATGGCGTTGCCCTTGGACCGTTCCTAGAAGAAAAATTCGGTATTCCGGTGTTTATCAACAATGACGGTGACCTGTTTGCCTATGGTGAAGCTCTGGGCGGAATATTGCCTGAGATTAACAACCGACTGGCTGAACTCGGAAGCTCTAAAACATACACAAACCTTCTTGGCTATACATTTGGCACCGGTTTCGGCATGGGCATGGTGATAGAGAACCGACTCAACAGAGGTAACAACTCGGCTGCTGAAACATTCTGTCTGCGCCATAAGAATCATCCTGAAGTGTATGTTGAGGAAGGTGTGGCTATTCGTGCCATCAAGCGCGTGTATGCAGAAAAATCGGGCGACATCAACCATAGCTATGAGCCCAAGGATATATGCGATATTGCTGACGGTAAAATCCCCGGCAATCGTGAGGCTGCAATAGCTGCATTTGAGGAATTTGGCGAAGTGGCAGGCGATGCCATTGCAACAGCGGTCACGCTGACCGATTCGCTCGTGGTTATCGGCGGAGGGCTTACCGGAGCAAAGAAATATTTCATGCCTTCTCTGTTAAAGCAGTTGCGCGGTGTTCTCCATTCCATTAAGGGCGAGGAGATTCCGCGAATGCCTGAAAAAGCGTTCAATCTGGATGATGAAGAGGAATTTGTTCAGTTTGCACATGGCGCAGCCCGCCCGATAAAGGTCTATGGTACGGATCGCACGGTTATTTATGATCCGATGAAAGCTACCGGCGTGGCCATTTCAAAACTTGGTGCAAGCAAGGCCATCTCTATCGGTGCTTATTCGTTTGCGCTGTCTATGCTCGATGAAAAAGCATAAAAACAGGACGAGTATAAATCTACTGACATCGGGGACAATCTCTCCGATGTTTTTTTGTCAATCGGCGATGCAGCAGGAGAATCCATAGGGCTGTGAAAGCTATGCTCATCATAAGAATAGGCCCGCCCTGCCCTATCGTGTCTATATCAAGAGAATTCATAGACCGTTCTTTCAACCACATTATTGTGACGGCGAAGGAATTATTAAGTATGTGTGCTATGACAGGCAGCCATATCGATCCGCTCCATACTGCCAGATAGCCGAAAAATGCGCCCAAAAGCAATCGTGGGAAGAAGCCGAAAAACTGAAGATGGATCGAACTGAAAGTAAATGCTGTCAACCATACGGCTATGTGTTTATTAATAGGTGTGGTTTCCATTACTCTTTGAACCGTTCCCCTGAAAAACAGTTCTTCAGAGAATCC